>PKCQ01000288.1 GCA_002862265.1 Planctomycetaceae bacterium
TGCGCCGCCGCCGCCTCGCCTCTTCGTGAACGAGACGGCCGAGGGCGTGCCGCGCGACAAGGCGGCGGACGGGCAAGAAATACGATTTCGATCGACCAGTTACTGGCCAAGCACTTTGGGGATAAAACCCGTTTTCCATCGTTGGTACTTGCTGCGGAAGGAAGCAACAGTCCTTCGTACACAGAGAACGGAGCAATGATTCCTGCTCAGTCTTCCCCGTCGCGTTTGTACATGGACTTGTTCGTGGATGATTCACCTAAGGTGCGTGAAATTCAGGCTCGGAGAATTGTAGAGGGACGGAGCATCATGGATTTGGTGGCAGAAGACGCACGCTCTCTACAACGAACTTTGGGCATCTCCGATCAAGATCGCCTAGACGCCTATTTCACTAGCGTGCGTGATCTTGAAAAACGCATGGCGGAGAATGAGAGGTGGGCGAGAATGCCAAAGCCCAAAGTCGACGAAAAGAAACCAGTCGATATCGCAGATCCAAGTGATCTGATCGCTCGGCAGAGGGCAATGCATGACGTGATGCGTTTGGCGCTCAAGACGGACTCCACTCGGTTCATCACATTTCATACAGGTGGCGGTGGAGGCGTTATCCCAATTGCTGGTATCGATGAGAGCTATCACACTCTTAGCCATCACGGCATGGACGAAGAAAAGCTCCAGCAGCTGGGCAAAATTGAACGAGCCATGGTCAACCAGTGGGCCGATTTCCTGCGAGATCTTGCAACGATCGAAGAAGAGAACAACAACTTGTTGGACAACACAGCTGTGCTTTTGACTAGCAATCTTGGCAACGCGTCTAATCACAGTAATCGCAATATGCCGGTACTGTTGGCTGGTGGCGGATTCAAGCACGCTGGGCACCTTGCCTTTGACCAGAATAGTAATTACCCTCTGCCAAATCTCTTTGTTTCCGTGCTTCAGCAATGTGGGTTGGAAGTCGACAAGTTCGCAACCAGCACCAGCACCATGACTGGATTGTCCTAAGGCGAAAGTAGGTGCCTTATCCCGATTGCCCTACTGCTATGCGACTTGTGGCACTGACTTACCGATTTCCTGGTGGCCGCGTACCTTTGTGTGTAACACTAGTAGCAAATAAAGCGGCGTTGTCTCGAGGACTCGTAACTGCGTCCACTGTGAGAGTTCGAGATTAAGAGGCAGGTGGTTTTCGCGCGATCAGCCAAACTGCACACTTGCCGAGATGGGGTTCGTTTGGCTGAAGGGCTCGCAACCCATTACGGACCTGTACGGCTTTCTCGTATTCGTCCTTCTTCGCCAATTGTTGGTGTCTTCTGATGTCGTGACCGTAGGGCTCAATGTCAGCCAGGTAGGCTGCAGTAGCAGTTTTAGGCTGCGTGAAAGGAACAATTTGGTGTTTTTGAATGTCTTTCGGCTGACTTTGGGATCGCGAAAGAAATAAAGTCGGCAATCGTCGCGAATGTGGTGCTCCCAATCTCCGTCTCGCGACTACGTGATGAACTCGTGGCAGTGCATCGAATCGAGCGTTACCACTTCTGATCTATTTCAGGCGGAGAACCCCCGGAAACGTCGAAAGTCATTGCGTCTTGCCGTCATCCTTTCCCAAATGGTAAACATCCAGTTGCTCATCTGCGTCTCCCCTTAGTTTCTGGGGCTTAGCATCTAGAGCAAACCAAAGTTTCAAACTCGAGGGCATCCCCCTGTCACTGGGGCTTTCACCCTCCGCGAAGTCCTCGTAAAACTCGGAAATGGAGGGTTGAATTGCAGTACTGACGAGGTACCAAAAATCAAAATGCGATTCTACCTGTCTTGGCATCTTGGTCGATTGAGGATTCGTCTGAAGCTGGAGTGATACGGAGGGGAGAAGTGAGGACGCACTGTTCGTCATTTGCCAACGTTGCGAGGAAAAGCATCCCCTTTACCACTTGAGGTCGGGTAAGTTCAATTACACCGCCGGCGCTCATTGTAAGAAATTCTTCCTGATAGCAACATGAAACCGATCGAGTCCTTACTTAGTACTTTCTTGGAGGTTCATCCGGACGAGGCGACGAAAGCGTTCGCAGCGCTTTACGAAGAAGATCAACTGAGGTTGTTTACAGGTCTGCCAATTGAGCTGTGCGTCTCGATCATTGAACGTTGCACGCCATTGGTTTCAGCGAAACTACTTGGCGTGATGGAAGCGGAGAAAGCTGCCGACGCGCTGCGTGAACTGGAGCCTCGGGTTGCTTCTTCCATCGTACATTTCTTGACGGACGAAAAGAGAGAGGAGCTTCTCTCAGCCTTGCCCAGAGAGATGGCCCAGCAGCTCCGAGAGCTTGCAAAGTATGGCGGTGAGACGGCGGGGGCGATCATGGATCCTCGCGTCTTTTGCCTGATGGAAGACATGACCATCCAGGAGGCAGTTGCAGCGATCAAAAACGCGCCTCGTGAGAATTTGTACTATCTCTACGTCACCAAGCGTACTCGTGAGTTGATGGGGGTGCTGACGATCCGGGATCTGCTTCTGGCCGACGAGAATGAGCCGATTTCAAAGTATGTGAGAACTCGGGTGATGTCGATTACAGACACTGCATCGACGGAAGAAGTGTTTGATGTGATGCTCGACAGCCGCTTTGTCGCGTTGCCCGTTGTTGACTACGGTGGCAGACTAGTCGGTGTCGTGCAGCCTGCGGAAGCCATGCAGGCGGGGCAGGAAGAGGCCTTTGAAGACTTGCAGAAGATTGTCGGTGCTGGCTCAGACGAACGAGCGCTTTCACCGATAGGTGTTGTGGTGAAGAGTCGTCTTCCCTGGCTACTCGTCAATCTGGTCACAGCATTTCTGGCAGCCGCAGTTGTAGGTGTCTTTGAGGATACGATCGCGCAAGTTGCTGCACTCGCTGTGTTGCTACCTGTGGTTGCAGGCCAAGGAGGAAACAGTGGTGCTCAGTCCTTGGCCGTCGTGATGCGTGGTTTGGCGTTGCGTGAGATCATTCCTGGAGTTGGCCATAGAGTGGTCCTCAAGGAGCTACTTGCCGGACTCGTAAACGGACTCACTACAGCACTGGTGACGGCAGTTTGCGTTTTTGCGTGGCGATCTTGGGTGGGAGAACCACTGCCACCCTCTGTGGGACTCGCCTGCGTAGCGGGAGCCGCGATGATTGTGAATATGTCTGCAGCTGCCCTCGCGGGTGCGATTATTCCTTTGGTTCTCGAGCGAATCGGTAGAGACCCCGCACAGTCAGCCTCTATCTTCTTAACAACGGTGACTGATATTGTTGGTTTCGCCTCGTTCCTGGGATTCGCAAAACTTCTGCTAGCGATGATAGATTGGTAGGGCCGAAGCAGTATGCAATCTCCGGGCAGCTCCTGCTAGACTGCAGAGAGACTAAGAAAGCCGGCACATTCCTCCAGTAGGATTCTTTTGAAATGAGATGGCACAAAGGAATGGATTTTCAGCGACACCCAAGCTTGCCCCTGCTTTCGCTTGAAAAAGTGCTTTTCTTGATCGCGCCATTCGTAATTGCGCTGAGTATGGATGCAATCGCAGTCGCTGGAGATAAGGTCACCGATCACTTTCCACAGGCTGCGGAGAGTGGTTGCATGAAGTGCCACAGCGGCATCGAGCTGATTCGTGAACCGACGTCCCAGATGATGCAGCAAATCATGTCTCAAGGTGCGTCGCGTGGTGATCCTGCCGGATGTATTGTTTGTCACAATGGCGATCCTAATGAGACTGAAGACAAGGAGGTCGCACACGGAGGCAGGTTCTTTGCCGATCCAGGCAGTCCCTGGGTAAACCAAGCGACATGTGGGCAATGTCATGAAGACCAGGTCCGAGTTCAGTGGCAAAGCCTGATGATGACCGAAGCTGGCAAGATCCAAGGCGTCGCTTGGGCCTTTGGCTCGTTGACGGGCTACGAGCACAAGTGGGGGAACTATGCCGTTCAGAATCCGGAAGATCCGAAGGCTCGGTTAGGTACAGATAAATATCGAGAGTACATGGCCAAGCTGACGAAGATGGAGCCCAATGTCTTCGTCGAAGCCCACGAGGCTCTCCCTGATGCTTTGACGGCGGAGGAGCTAAATAAGCTGCACGACGATCCGAGTCTGGCCGCGTTTACTTATCTGCGTGAGGAGTGCCAGCGCTGTCATCATGCGGTGAAAGGGCGGCAGACCCGAGGCGATTTTCGCGGCATGGGCTGTTCTTCCTGTCATATTCCCTATGGCAACGAGGGGTTTTATGAAGGCGGTGATCAATCGATTTCCAAAGATGAGCCGGGGCATATGCTTGTCCACTCGATTCAGGGAACGAGCGAAGCCAAGGTCACCGTGCATGGTGAAACGTATAGCGGTATTCCCGTTGAGACCTGCACGACTTGTCATGATCGTGGGAAGCGGATCGGAGTTTCCTTCCAGGGGCTGATGGAGACGCCTTATCATTCGCCCTTCAACGCCAAGGGTGGCGATCAGCCTTCCTTGCATACCAAACATTATATTGCGATGGAACAGGATGTTCATTATCAGAAAGGAATGACGTGCCAGGATTGTCACACTTCCTTAGACGTGCACGGTGATGGTTTCTTAGCGGCCGCGAATTTAGCGGCGGTCCAAATTGAATGCTCCGACTGCCACGGAACGCCAGATGCTTATCCCTGGGAACTGCCGCTAGGCTTTATGGATGAGTTTGAAGAATCGCCGATGAAGGGCGAGGAGCGTGGCGTTGCGCGGAAACAGCTGCCGCATACTCTGCAAGGCTCGTCACACGATCCCAGGGACGGTTTTCTGCTCACCGCTCGTGGGAATCCCTACGAGAACGTCGTGCGAGATGGAAAGGAAGTGATCGTCAACACCGCGGCTGGAAAAGAAATCCGCATGAAGCCGCTGAAGCTGTTGATTGAAGAGAAAAAGGTCAGCGAGCGCGGAGTCGTGGCCATGCAGGGAGTCGCCAAGCACTTGAATCGGATGGAGTGCTATACCTGTCATTCGACGTGGACGCCACAATGCTACGGTTGCCATGTGAAGATCGATTACTCGCAGAAGGATAAGTGTCCCGAGGTAGGGTCTTCAAAGCAAGGTTTCGACTGGGTCGCAGCGGGACGCAAGCACTTGGAGCCTGAACATCGGCGTGATCCAGGCGAAGCGGACTACGACACAATTATTCCAGGCAAAGTTACGGAGCAGCGATCGTACTTGCGCTGGGAAGAGCCGATGCTGGGGATCAACGGTGAAGGACGAGTGACTCCCCTTGCCCCAGGCTGTCAGCCTTCGGTGACAATCATCGGTGATGATGGTGAGCCGATCATGTTGAATCATGTTTTTAAAACTATGGCGGGTGCTGAAGGCTCTGGTCCCGAAGGACAGTTAGCGATCGACATGAGTCCTGTACAGCCGCACACGACGACCAAGAACGCGCGGACTTGCGAGTCCTGTCATGCGTCGCAGAAAGCACTCGGTCTAGGGATTGGATCTACAAGACCTTGGGACGAACGTCATGTCGTGGATCTTGAAACTACGGAAGGTAAGATTCTGCCTGAGCATTATCAGGCTCAGATGGAACCGATTGAGAATCTAGATCACGACTGGTCGCAGATTGTCACCGAAGATGGCGAGCAAGTTGCGACGGTCGGACATCACTTCAAGTTGTCGCGGGCGTTCGACAAAGGAGAAATAGAACGCATCAGCCGCGAAGGGACCTGTACCGCTTGTCACAAGGAAATTCCGGAGCAGTCTCTAGCCATCAGTCTGTTGCATCATGTTGCCGAATACAGTGGGCAGCTGCCGAAAACGACCGACGAGCATTCAGAGCTAGTGCACAAGATCGTTCTTACCAGTGCCTGGGCCCAGATTTTGGGCGTCGCCCTCGGAGTCGTTGTCCTAGGAGTCATCGTGAGAGCCGGCTGGCGGAAGAACCGTAGGGGAAAGTAGGTCCATGGTCTCATTGGCTCCGCTGCCCTCACTGCTCGTGCAGCAACTGAAGTGTAGGTGTTTCCTGCGTCAGCAGCTTGTACTTCAGCAAAAGAATCGTCCTGGCGGTCAAATGTTGAGGTGCTGCAGTGTGTGAAGTTCCAGGTTCCTTACCCTCCTCTGCGGAAGTCTTCAAATTTGGACTGCTTGCAGCCTGGTAACGCTCTTTTACACTGGTGAAAGTACAGACCGCTGCTAGTTTCCTCACACTTCGAGAACCTCGCTGCCCGCCCGGATAGGCCGACTCTCCTGGAATTACTCGTTGGGCTTGGAAAGTGAGAGTGATATTTGACGCCTCTAGAACAAAACCTCAATGCCGTAACTTCAAACGCTGTGAGCGTTCTACGCCGCCTAGAAGAAGATCGGTATTGCCGCCAGGACTCGTTAACTAGTCCACTTTCAGCTTGTGGTAGACTAGTAAGTCCTTCCTGCTTAAACCCCCTTTCCTGTCGTTGCTGATGTATCGTTCTGCCGCAATCTTTTTGATGTGCGTTTTGCTTGGTCCAACAAAGCTGTTGGCTGACGAGCCGCGTTTTGAGATTGAGGTGATGTCGATCCTTTCTAAAGCGGGCTGTAATGCGGGAACCTGTCACGGTAACTTGAATGGAAAAGGTGGGTTCAAGCTCTCGTTACGCGGGCAGGATGCCGAGCACGATTATGCATCCTTGGTGCAAGGGTCGCGTGGGCGCCGGGTGAATTTTGTACTGCCTGCTGAGAGTTTGATGCTTCAGAAGGCAATCGGAACTGTACCACATCGTGGCGGGATGCGTTTTGATCGAGAGTCAGCCGAGTACGAGCAACTCAAGCAGTGGCTTCAATTGGGAGCGGTTGGCCCAAAGGTTGACTCGCCTCGATTGGCGGATCTTCGGGTGACCCCATCGGCTGCGGTGGTGCGAGCGCCCGAGGAAATGCTGAAAATTAGTGTGCGGGCAACTTACAGTGATGGCAGTTCCCGCGACGTCACATCTCGAGCTTGCTACGAGCTCTCGAATCTCGGCGCCTCGGTCAGTGCGAACGGCGAAGTGAAGCGAGTGAGTTTTGGAGAGACAACATTGATTGTTCGCTACCTCAATCAGCAAGTCGCAGTGCCAATCGCCTTTATCGATCCGCCGGATGATTTTGTTTGGCAGGAGGAGCAGCAAATCAACTTTGTCGATCACCATGTCTTTTCCAAGCTACGGTCTTTGTCGATACAGCCCTCGCCGCGTTGCGATGATTCGACGTATGTGCGTCGTGCATTTTTAGATGCTGTCGGTCGCCTACCGACGGCCGCGGAAGCCAGAGACTTTGTTGCAAGTACGGCAGAGGGCAAACGTCGCAAGTTGATTGATGCATTGCTCGAACGTGAGGAGTTTTCGGACTACTGGGCACTCAAGTTCGCGGACATATTGCGAGTCGAAGAAAAAGTTCTCGACCCGCGTGGCGTGGATTTGTTTCATGCCTGGATACGCAAGCAGCTTCACAATCGCGTTCCGCATGACAAATTCGTGAGGTCACTATTGACCGGCACCGGAAGTACTTTTGATCAACCAGCCGCCAATTTTTATCGGGCCAATCGTGATGCGACAATCCGTGGAGAAACTTCAGCAAGACTGTTTTTGGGTACGCGGCTGCAGTGTGCCAAGTGCCACAATCATCCCTTTGATCGCTGGACACAGGACGACTACTACCGATGGTCAACTTTGTTTTCTCAAATTGACTACGAGATCGGTGACAACAAGCGGAAGGACAAGCTTGACAAGAATGAGTTTGCTGGTGAGCAAACCGTGCTGGTCGCAAAGAAAGAAGAGGTCCGAAATCCGACTACGAATGAACTGACGAGTCCAAAGTTTTTGGGTGGGGATTTATGGAAGCCTGGCGAACCAGAGGAACGGTTGGAGGAGGACTGGAGG
>PKCQ01000072.1 GCA_002862265.1 Planctomycetaceae bacterium
GCCCCGTTGAATGGTTCTTCTGTTCGTAGTCCCGCTTTTTTGCGGAAGGCCGTGGTAAACATTCTGTTAAGTCGTGAAATAACTGACGTCTTACAGCGATACAGCAAACCGAGACAAAGACCGGCTATCCGTGGGCAGTTTTTTTCCTACTTCAGCTCGAAGCATCGGCGAGTGAGCGAGGACACGGCTGATCCCGCGCTCACGCTTCGAGTTATGAATAAGGCTGATTCGTACAATGCCCTGCCCAGGTTCTCCGCTGCGTTACCGGTGGTACTCAAAACTTCTAACTTAAGGTTTTGTTGGCCACGCAACACACCTGGGGTGTCCTGATGGCAAAAGCATCTTCCTTTGCGTCTTGGACGGCATAGCACTTTGGTTCAACCAAGAAGAAGCTGAGGTTTTCCAAGGAGCCCTGCCGCTGGGGAATTGACTAATTGGCAAGCCACAATGCGGACATCGTTGCGGTGTACTCAATTATTTGGAGGGTCGTTCTTGATTCCGTGGTTTCGAAGATGCATGACGGCTCCGGTTCGTCTTGGCTTACGCGACGATATGAGGGAGAGTGCGATTCAGTTTCAGAAGTTGCTCAACCAGGATCACGGTGGGCAGCTTTCGAATTTCATCTTTCTCGTTGACCTCAACACCATAGGAATGAACTTGAGATTCAGCAAAAAGGACGTGCGTGCTGCAGAGGAAATTGAACACGTCAAAAAGCAACTCGCCGGTAGTTTGGTGAAGATGGAGTTGCTGGACAAGACCGCAGTCAATACTTGCAGGCCTTGGGAGAACGCATCCTTTAATCCAGGCGATCTTGATCATGTAATCGCGTCGCAGCAATTGGATTTCAAGAAATTTGTCTGTGCTCTTCGACGTCCGCGGGTAGCTGGACGAAGGCTCTAATTCGAAGAAAGATGCTCGGGCGAGGAAGTTTTCGGACCAAGCACTGCTTTATTTCGAGGTTCAGAAGTTTAGGGTTCGGTTGAGAGATTGCCAACTTGGTCTTTCTGCCTATGATGCTGGCTCTTGCAATACTGGTGGATAACTCTCAGGTAGAGATAGATGGAGGAGCGACTAGGAGCAATTGCTGGGCTGGCCGCCGCGGCGAGCTGGGCGATCGCCAGTGTGTGGTACGTGCGAGTACCGCTGGGCGCTGGAGCCATCACGACCTGTAAGAATACGCTGGCTACCGTCTGCATGGTTTTTGTATTGCTGGTCGCCTATTTCTTTTTCGATCAGCCCTTGTTCACGGTCTCGGAGAGTGCATTTCGCGACATCGCGATCAGTGGAGTCATTGGGCTGGGATTTGCCGATATTGCATACTTTCGCAGTATCCAGATCTTGGGACCACGCCGTGGTTTAACTCTGACCTTGCTGACTACACCGGCAACCACCTTGCTCGGCCAAGTTTGGCTGGGCGATAGGCTGACCGTCCTAGTCTGGGGTTGGATCGCAATGACGCTATTTGGAATTGCGGTCGTGATGTTGCAAAGGTCTGAAAAGAATCGAGATCAGGAGATCCGTCCAGGATCGATGCACTGGGGTGTTATTTGCGCCTTATTTGGAATTGCGAATATGGCCGTCGGGTCTGTTCTTCTTAAACAAGGCGTGCAAGACGTTCCGCCGCTGGAAGCAACCTTTATTCGACTGCTGGCTGCTTCTGTTTTCGGTGTCGTGTCTAGCTTTTGGGGCAGCCAGATTGCCGAGCTGAAAGAAATGAGAGGAAATCGCAATGCCATGCGGGACCTATGCCTTGCAAGCGTCGTGGGAACCGTCTTTGGCGTGTGTCTCATGCTGATCGCATTCAAATACTGTCGGATTGGTGTGGCTGCAACGCTCACGTCAACTTCACCGCTGTTCGTCATTCCCGTCGTTTATTTTGCTTATCGCGAGAAGATCGGTCCCATCGCGATTGGTGGAGCCGTCATTGCATTTCTTGGAGTCTTTGGCCTCCTCATGAACATCTCCAAGTAGTAGAATTCCCCAGAATTCCTCCCATCACACCGACCTCTTCGCCCACTTTGCCCACGTCCTCCGAATCGCTGCTCTCCTCCCCCGATCGAAACCTCTTTCGGCGAAGTACGCAATCTCGTTCTAAATGCGTCCTCTGCCGGAGACACTTTTCGGAATGACTTCTAACAGCTCTTTTCTCGCAACAAAACTTTCATGGGACGCACGATGAGACTCTTTCAACGTGGCTCTGTTGGACTTGTGGCTGCGATTGCAGTCATAGCCGCCATTAACTCTGCTCAGCAGCCAAGCGGCACTCTCGCACAGCAATCGAATCCGCCTAAGAGCGAGATCACCCCGAAGATAGCTTGGTATGGTCAGCTCAGGGACGGCTTAGCGGAGGCGAAACGTAGCAACCGTCCCGTCTTCCTCGTCTCTGCGGCTCCCCAATGTGAGGCAGTGCCTGGCATTTGGTGACCAGGCAAGCAAAACATGGACAGGAGTTTCCTGTCTGACCGCAACGTGATCCAAGCCTCTCGAGACTTCGTTTGTATCCGCTTGGCAACCTACGAAGACCCCGAAGAAGCAAAATTCCTGGAAGAACTCTATGGTCAAACCTTGGCCAACACGGTAGTGGCATTACTCGACTCAGATGGCAAGACACTGCTTAGTCGTCCTGGCCGTCACGCGATGTTCAGCGCTCGCACGATGAGACAACTGCTACAAAATAAATATCACGCGGCGGAAACGCAGCGTTGGCAGAACAAGTCCTTGCCAGAGATGAAAAGCGTGAGCTTGGCAATCAATGTTGCTTCTTGTGACTACATCCCCGTGGTACTTGCCGTTGGCAAAGATGCCCAGGATCTCGAAGCACTTCGGAAACAGCTGCTGCCCATTGCTTGGCAGGAAGAGCTCGGAGGTCAGTTTATTTTTGCTTCCGCCACCGAGGACATGAAACTACGCAACATCCAAGGCCTTAAGCCGGCAGCAAAACGCGGAATACACCTACTTGCACCGGACTCCTACGGACTGTACGGAAGGGTTGTCGCTTCGCTCGAACCAGGCAACATGGATCCCGCTGTATTCCGCAAAGCGATTCTGGGTTATAGCCCACCAGCCAAGAACCACCGAACTCACACGAGCTTTGGAGTTCAGATGGGCTTCCGTTGGGATACCGAAACTCCTGTTACCGATCAACAGTTTGTTCGAGCCACCGAACGCCTCTGGGGCGAGAAATACCAACACCGCCCACCGAAGAAGGATGAGTGATTTGGCAATAGAGCGAACAAGAATTTAAAGTTACGACCTCTAGCTAGTGCAACAAGCTGAAAGTACGTTGACAGATGGCCCATGGGGTTCAGCTGGCCGTCACGACTTTCTCACTGAGTCTCATGCAAAGACGCAAAGCTCACAAAGGCGCTGCCCTCAAAGGGAGAGTACAAGCGTCAAGCTCTGCCTACTCTCAGATTTTAAGGCGAAGCCGTGGGAGAGTGTAATAAGTGCAGGTTTTGAGCCGCCAGACGATTCTTTCAAGCCTACCAAGCGTCGAGGTCGCAAAAGAGGCCCAGTAGTATCCTTATTTAGCCGACATTATCCGATTCTACGTGCTCCATAAATGTGAGTCAGGATCCGTCCTGAATTACGGAGGATTAACTAAGATCAAAGTTAGAATCGGGGATATTTCGCTCCGGCTCTGAAAGGGCGACTTTCCCCAAAATCCTGGTTGAATTCGGAATAGGCGCGTACCGAAGCACCGGGTTGGACTGCGCATCTTGTTAGACTGCATAGTTTCGTGGACGGCGTAAGTTGGAATAGAGATCCGCGTTGTCAGGTGGACGCGGAAATCTCAAGTCTCAGACAACTTTCGCCCAAGATTTACCACCCGCAAGCATCGCTTGGCGTTCCTGACTTAGTTTTACGATCTTTTAGCTATAGTCGTTTTCGTTTTCTCGTCATCGAAGGTCTCTTCACGAGACCCCTTACGTAATACAAGCATCCACATTAGGGGATGTACTCCAATCGACAGACACGCGAAATCCGAAAAAAGTTGGGCTCTAGCTCTGCAGCTAATTCAGAATTCGATATCAGGTTTCGTAAGTTCATCCCCATTTCCTCCAGAGCTCAATTTGGCCCCTTTGAGAACACGAGCCAGGGAAGATCAGAAATTCAAATGCTTTTTTGAGTGGGCTGACTCGGACGCGACCGTTCAATTCCTCGAAAGCCGCAAGCTAGCTACCGTGGGCGGATTCTCGCTTTAGCTTGGCTTTGGAGCTCAACCTTTGAAAATCCCACCTCGAGAGTAGAACAGTTAAACTATATGACATGAAATGTCTTTGTGTTCCACTCTTGCTCTTTTTGCTAACGCCGAGTCATCCGCTGGCTGGCGAGGTGGAATATACGCGCGACATCAAACCGGTGCTGAAGGCGAAGTGCTACAGCTGTCACGGCGCGCTCAAACAAGAGGCAGGGCTACGAGTCGACACCGTCGCACTGATGAAAAAAGGCGGCGATAGCGGGCCAGCCATTGATCCCGACAGTCTTCTGGAAAGTAAGATTTTCGCTCGCGTTTCCTCCGATGATCCTGAATCACGAATGCCGCCGGAAGGCGAGCCTCTCTCGCCCGAGCAACTCTCTCGGTTTCGACAGTGGATCGAAGACCGTGCCATTGCTCCAACAGAAGAGCAGCCGCAGGCAGATCCAAATTCGCACTGGGCTTTCCAGCCTTTGGAGAAAACCGATCCGCCGAGCATTACTTTACATCCGATCGACGGATTTGTTGATGCAAAGCTTGCAGAGAAACGACTCAAAAGATCGTCTCGAGCAGATGCAGTGACTTTGGTGCGGCGTCTGTTCCTAGACCTGCATGGCCTGTTACCAACTCCTGAAGATCTCGAACATTGGGCGCCGTTACTTTCTGGAGATGAATCGAGAACACTCGAAGCCACAAAACGATTGGTTGACGAGTTACTCGCCAGCCCGCGTTACGGCGAGCGTTGGGCTCAGCACTGGCTCGATATCGTGCGCTATGCGGACACGCACGGCTACGAAGTCAACACACCGCGGCCCAACGCATGGCCTTATCGCGACTACGTAATAGATGCATTCAATCGAGACACGCCCTATGATCAATTCGTGAAAGAACAACTTGTGGGCGACGCGATGAACGCCCCAGCAGGCACCGGCTTCATGGTCGCTGCAGCAGCTTTATTGCCTGGTCAAATCGGCAAAGACGATGCATCGAAACGGCTTGCTAGACAAGACGAGCTGCATGAGATCATCGTCGGTACCACAGCGACTTTCTTGGGACTGACCGTGGGATGCGCTCGCTGTCACAATCACAAGTTCGATCCGATCTCACAAAAGGACTACTACTCGCTGCAAGCGTTCTTTGCTGGCGTAAAGTACGGCGATCGAGAAATCCGCGACAAGGAATATGCAGCCAATGTCGACCAAGCAGAAGGACTGAATCCAAGGCTCGACGCATTGCGAAATCAGTTAGTCGCGTTTCAGCTACAAGCGTCTACTCGTCGCACTATCATCATTGACGACGAGGACCTAGATCACGTCACATTACTGGCGAAGAAGAACGGACATGGAGCCAATCCAGTTGGAACGAGTCGCGGATACAAAGACGCCCCAGGCGATGCATCTCATGTCGGAAATCTCAGCCGTGGTCGTTACACGTGGTGGCCAAACAAACCTGGGCAAGATGTTTTTACTTGGAATCCGAAGGCAGCGGGGCGGTTTCGGGTTTGGGTTTCATGGGGAGTGCATGGGAGTGGTGTTCACACTCACGACGCTCGCTACATACTCGATCTTGATGGCGACTTGCGGACGCGTTCAGATCAAAAGGAGATTGCCGTCGCGGATCAGTATCGTTTTGCGGGAATCACGGAAGGCGACTCGGAGAAGAAACCACTTTGGAGCGGCCTGCAAGACGCTGGAATTCACAAGCTGCGTAAGGAGTCACGAATCGTTCTTCGTTGCGGCAAAACAAAGACCGGCATTACAGCAGATGTGCTCGTTTTACAGGAACACCCTGTAAGAGAAGAGCAGGGCACTGCAACTCACTCCACGTTACCAAGACTTCGCAAGCCCGTCAGCTTTGAGCACAACATGGAACGCTTCGCTCCTACCCAAGCGAAGTTCCTTCGCTTCACTTCGTTGGCGACGGTCAACGCTAACGAGCACGAGCCTTGCATCGACGAGCTCCAGGTCTTCTCGACGAACCCGGAACGCGGAAACGTCGCATTGGCATCTAACGGAGCGAAGCCGAGTTCTTCTGGAAACTATGCGACGCAAGGCAAGCACCAGTTAAAGCACATTAACGACGGACGATTCGGAAACGATTACAGCTGGATATCTAATGATTCCGGCAAAGGCTGGGTGCAACTCGAGTTCGCCAAGGTGGAGAACATAGATCGCATTGAATGGGGACGCGACAGACTCGGGCAATTCAAAGATCGTTTGCCGATCGAGTATCGCATTGAAACATCGCTTGACGGCGAAACCTGGACTTTCGCCGCTGGCTCGGGCGACAGAGAGCCGCTTGGTACGCCACATGATGTGACGACTGCTCTGCTTCGTCACCACCAAGGGACCAGCAAGGCTCAACTTCGAAAACTCGCAAAGGAGATAGAAAGCTTACAAGACAAAGTGCAGCAACTTCGCACACCGAGGAAGATATTCGCTGGTCGCTTTGAAGCACCGCAGGAAACATTCCTTCTCAATCGTGGAGATCCGGAACAGCCAACAGATCAACTTCGCCCAGCGGTCTTAACTCGACTCGGCCAATTGAGTTTACCAATGGACGCTTCAGATCATGAGCGTCGAGCTGCATTGTCATCATGGCTCGCTTCGCCCGACAATCCTTTGACAGCTCGCGAGATGGTAAATCGCATTTGGCAGTATCACTTTGGAACTGGGCTTGTCGAAACGCCGAGTGATTTCGGGTTGAATGGTGCGACAGCAAGTCATCCGGAGCTATTGGACTGGCTTGCTGAAGAATTTATCGCTAGCGGATGGTCGGTAAAACACATGCACCGTTTGATCCTCCTTTCGCGTACTTATCAGCAGGCATCCTCGGTGAGTCCAGAAGTGGCAGAGAGCTGTACGAGCTTAGACTCGGAAAATCGTTTGCTTTGGCGTTTTCCGTCGCGCCGATTGGAAGCAGAAGCGATACGCGACTGCATATTGCAGGTGAGTGGTCAGTTGAGCTTCGAAAAGGGAGGGCCTGGTTTCGATTTCTTTCGGTCGCGTGGTGGGCTTTCTGGCTTTACTCCCGTCGAAAAGTTTTCGGGAAAACAGCTTCGTCGCATGATTTACTCTCACAAGATCCGCATGGAGCCCGTGCCGATTTTCGGCTCCTTTGATTGTCCTGATGCAGGGCTGCCTTCACCAAAACGCAGTCAGTCGACAACGGCCATTCAGGCGCTGAGCCTATTTAACAGCACTTTTGTGTTGGAGCAGGCGGATGCGTTCGCGCGGAGATTAGAGAAATCGGCCCGAGCACGAGAGGCTGGGTTGCAGCCCCTCCGCTCGATTCCATCGCGAACCTCCCGAGCGAGAATAACCGACAATGCCGTGTCGAACAAAGAATATCGCATACAACACGCTTTTGTCGTAGCGTTCGGTCGTCCGCCTTCCAAGGCTGAGCTTGCCGCCGCCCTGCAAGCGGTTGAGAAACACGGACTAACAACGCTTTGCCGGGCGATTTTCAACAGCAACGAATTTCTGTACCTGCCATGAGCGAACCGCTTTCCCAACCTGGAAAAGAGATCCTACAGCGACGTGATTTGCTGGGGCAGTCTGCGTTGGGATTGGCTGGAGTCGCGCTGAGCAATTTGTTGCATCA
>PKCQ01000668.1 GCA_002862265.1 Planctomycetaceae bacterium
GGGCAAAACGCGGCAAACATCGTCGTTCCAGTCAAGATCGACCGTAATTTCGCCTGGTTCAAAGGAGTCCACCCCGCGACTTTAGAACAACTGCCTTATTTCGAATGACTCATTCGCTAGTTGCGTGGCGAACTGGGAATACCCGTTGCTGAACTCGCAGCTTGGCGTCATTCTAAAGTCTTGGGTCCTGCGTTCGAAATCCTGCGTAGGGAGACGGCTTTGAGGCGGGGGAATAGGTACAAGGGATGAGTGAGAAAGGGATGAGTGAGAAAAGGCCAGCGGTAGTCCTTCTTAGCGGAGGCCTTGATTCAACAACTGTGCTAGCAATCGCGCAGAGCGAAGGATTTTCTGTTCACGCGATCAGTTTCAACTACGGTCAGCGACATCAGTTCGAACTGCAGCGTGCCAGAGAAGTTGCTGCGAGCGCGAAAGTTGTTGAGCACGTAGTAGTTAATATGAACTTGGCTCAGTTTGGCGGTTCAGCTCTCACGGCTGAAATCGATGTACCCAAGCACGACTCTGCAGATGAAATCAGCGACGAGATTCCCGTTACCTACGTGCCCGCACGCAATACGGTGTTCTTGTCGCTCGCACTGGCCTTTGCCGAAACTCGAGGTGCCAAAGATATCTGGCTGGGAGTCAACGCGCTCGACTATAGCGGTTACCCAGATTGTCGCCCCGAGTACATACAGGCTTACGAGGCGATGGCGAACTTGGCGACCAAGGCCGGAGTAGAGGCACCAGGTCGAGCTTTAAAGCTGCATACACCACTGATAGATTTGACTAAGGCGCAAATCATCGCTAGAGGATTGGAACTGGGGGTGGACTACTCGAAGACAATAAGTTGTTATGACCCTGGTCCAAACGGTGAACCTTGTGGGCGATGCGATGCCTGTTTGTTGAGGATGCGGGGATTCGAACAAAACGGATTGAGTGATCCTACGATAGCTTCGGCGAGTTGATTGCATGCGATTCGGCTCCCATGTTAATCCGCCCAACCGCTTCGAGAAGCTGCATGTTGAAGCAGACTACGAACATTTAGAAGATGGGTGTGCGGAGTCCGATTCAAACAATTCACGGCGGCAAGTCGAGTACCTCTCCGATGACTCACAGTCGATTGTGACCGAGAATCGTTCGCCCGACATTCCATTCCGTTACAGCATCAACCCTTATCGCGGCTGTGCCCACGGATGTTCGTACTGTTATGCTCGAGTCGGTCATCAGTATCTTGGAATGAGCGCTGGGTTGGACTTTGAGACGAAAATCGTTGTCAAGGAAAAGGCTCCAAAGCTGTTCCGTGGTTTTTTGGCGAAGCGAAGCTGGCAACCTGAGCCAATTGTCTTCTCGGGTGTCACAGATTGCTATCAGCCGGTCGAACGGAAGTTTAAACTGACGCGGCAGTGTTTGGAAGTCGCGTTAGAGTGTCGGCAGCCCGTGAGCGTCATCACGAAGAATGCTCTTGTGGCTCGTGACTTGGATCTACTGCTACAGCTGGCCGAACTGGGACTAGTGCACGCATATCTGTCGATCACTACACTTGATGCGCGATTGGCGCGCGAAATGGAGCCGAGAACGAGTACGCCTGTTGCTCGATTGAGAGCGGTACGGGAATTGTCTGAGGCCGGGATCCCAACCGGAGTGATGATGGCTCCAATAGTTCCAGGTTTGACGGATAGCGAAATTCCCAGTTTGCTGGACGCGGCATCCAAGGCGGGGGCCAAGTGTGCGAACTACATCATGTTGCGTTTGCCGCAAGAAGTGGAACCCGTGTTTTTGGAATGGCTTCAGCGTGTACGACCGGCGCAGACGGATCGCGTACTGGAGCGTGTCCGCCAGGTGCGCGACGGGAAACTCAACGACTCTACCTGGGGACAGCGCATGTTGGGATCGGGTGTTATGGCGACCCAAATCAAAGATACTTTCCGTGTTTTCTGCAATCGCGCCAATCTGCAACGGGAGCTGCCACGCCATCGCTGCGACTTGTTTAACGCACCAGGCAATGAAAAGACTTCCGGCCAGTTGAAACTGTTTTAGCGGCATTTAGAAGCGGCTTGCGGGCTTTGGATCGAACTGGTCCCCGCTCGTTGCTAGCAAAATGGTTGGAATTGCAAGTTCAAGATCGCTTGCGTTCGCTTTGCAGCTTCTTTTAAAGTGCCCGTCCTAACTGATTTTGTTCGCCACGCAATCCATGGAAGGAATGCTATGCGCTCTCCGAATACTTTGCAATGGATGACATCATCACGAGTTGTGATGCAGCTTGCTGGCTTGGTCACATGCTGCACCTTGTTTGTGGGATGCCGAACGCCATGGCAAATCAATACGAAGAAGGGCAGGGGGCTGAATTCGTTGCTTGCCCACGAAGAGGTTGGGAAAGCGAACGAGAGGACAGACGTCGACGAAGAGACGCAACGCAAGCCCAAAGGTCTGCCCGCTAAAGCGGGCCCGCGGCGCGGGACTCCCTCGCCGACGACGCGAAAGACATCGCAGAATCGTCAGACAGCCAAGCGTAAATCGCCCAAGTCGGTGATCGAAGAAGCTCTCGGAGATCCTGTGTTGCTTAGTGAGCGAACGGGTGACAAGACTGAAAAGACAGAACGGGTTTCCGAGACAGAGTTAGCGGAACGAAAACGCGACGCCCAACAGCGTATTCGACAAGAGATCGAGCGTCGCAGGGAACTACAAGCGAGGTTGGCCGAGGAACAAGCAGCCACCGAAGCCGTTCACTTCAGTGCGAGCGAACTTGCTGATGAATCCGATCTTGCAGCCGGTACGGTGGTGTCAGCACTTAGAAGCGTACCATCGGCGAGCCCGAAGATGCCGGCAGGAGGCATCGTGGTCGCGGAAACGCCGTTTGATACCTATCAGACAGCACGTCTTTCCGGTGTAGGATCGAAAGTCAACCAGCTTCGAAGCGTGTCTGTCACCGCGAGTAACGATCTACGCCCGAAGGAGAAGAAGCTGCAGATTGAAGAGCTTGGCAATGAGTTGATCGAGCGGCTCGAAGAAGCGGAGGCTACTGCAGTCGATCCAGATTCCAAGGTGGACATCTCGAGGAAACAGCGATTTTTGCATTTGGCGCTCGGTGATCTGGAATCTGCCCAAAAGCCAATCGAAGGACTAGATTCGGGCGCACAAGAATACGTTAGTCAGACTCTCCAGGGGCTTCACGATGCGACCGATCCCAAAGGGCATCCATCGGTGAGACGCAAGTTGTCCAAAGCGCTAAAGAGCCATCGTGGCGCAACTCAAAAGCTGGCCTCGGTTGCGAGTTTAGAACTGATGAATTTAGCTTTCTGCAAGGAGATCGATGGCTTTGGGGAGATTAAGAAATTTCGCTCCAGCCGTTTTCGCGGAGACCAGCAAGTTTTGTTGTACTGTGAGCTGGAAAACTTCGTGAGTACGAAAGTCGCAGCTGGCTTCCAAACTCGCTTGCAGGGTACCTACGAAATCTTGGACGAGGATGGCAAGCGAGTGATGGAGCAATTGTTGCCCGAGGACACCGATACTTGTGCCAACCAGCGGCGAGATTTCTACATCGCCTATCGATTCCATTTACCAAAGCGAATTGCTCCGGGCATCTATAGCTTGCGTCTGGTGATCGAAGACATGCAGGGACATAAGTTTGGTAAGTCGGAAATCGACTTTGAAATTGTCGAGTGAGAAAACCTATCGCAACTACAGGCACGAGGTGCAAGTGGCGCAAATGACTAAATTCTTGGGGCCTGACCAAGCAATCCCACGCCTGGATTAGACGATTGCGGCGTTGATTCGTTTCGGCGATCCCTCCGAAACATCACCGCGCCCGTTAGCGGCCTGCATGACTCGGCTGATCATTTACTCGAAGCCGATTTTTTCAAGCATTTTACGCAGCAGTGGTATGGGCAAGCCAACGACGTTGTCTGCGTTACCGCTAACGAGTTCCAGCCAGGGATGCCCGTCCTGGTATCCAAAGGCTCCCGACTTACCAACCCAGTCATCGCTCTCGAGGTACTGCTCAATCTGCTCATCTGTCAGTTCCTTCATGAACAACTCGCTGCGTTCGACTTGAATCTCCGGATCGCCACCGGGCAGTCGCTGGACGCATAAGCCGCTGTAGACGGAGTGCTTGCGGCCGGAGAGTATGCGGATCATTTCCTCAGCGTGTTCACGATCTTGAGGCTTGCCAAGTACTCTTCCATGGATGTCGGCGACGGTGTCACACGTAACGATAATCGCCGAGCCTTCTACATGAGGCGCAACATCTTTCGCCTTCTGAAAGGCGAGACGGGCTACCAACTCGGGAGTGGATTCTCCCGAACAGACACCACACTCGGCGTTTGGACCAGGAAGAACGGTTTCGAAATCGAAGCCAGCTTCCTGCAGCAGCTGATGACGCCTGGGCGATTGACTGGCAAGGACGAGACGCATGTTTTCCCTTTGGTCCAACTCTTTTCAAGCTAGTTGAAATTTTTGTTCCTGAGGCCTGAGTGCCAGAGGTGGTTACGCGATGGGACCACCGTCGAAATCACTGGGTGGATTGCTAGGTGGTTGCGGAGGATTGGGAGGCATTCCGTTTTGCGGCAACCTGACGCGAAGTTGCTCCCAAGTTCCACGTAGGCTGTCGAACAAACGCGGGATTTGCCCTGCGGCTAGGAACACGCGTGAACTTACGCTGGAATGAGGATAAAAGTTGGTGATGAAGTCAAAACTAAACTCGTGTGCTCCGTGTCCGATCATGACAGCGTTGGCATAGCTGCCACTCAGAAGTTCATCGCGAATTTTGAGTTCGTCGTAAATCTCTTGTGCAGTTGCTTGTCTCGCTGCCGGATCGTTGGGAGTATGAGCAGCCGCCTGGCTGGGTTCATTGGGAGTGCGTGAGTTGCTTCCGGGCGATGAAGCTTCTTGCTGTACCGGGGCATCAGGTCCTGGAACGCCACTGCTGCCGGGTGTTCCTGTTAAGGGGCCAGCTTGTCCACTAGGAGTGTCGTGCTGATCGGGAGTCGGCTCAGAATGAAACGCACCCGCGATCGCATCGGGCGCCGCAAGCGGATTAGCTGGTGTGGCAATCGGACTGCCGGGCAATACGACTTGAGTATCATTCCAGGTCTGCGGGGTCGCGTTTGGGACTCCAGGGCTGGGTAACTCACCCCAACGAATACGGTACAAATCCATATTTCTTTGTAAAGCATCTACTAGCTGCGGCAAAACGTAGTGCGGCAATACCACTCGGGCGACAATCTGATAAGGGCGCCCGAGATTCTGTACGAAGTCCAAAATGATTTCCGTATTGGCGGTCATCACAATCACGCCGGTGCTGAAAGCACCGCCTGCCACATGATCGGGAACACGAGCACGTATTGGCTGTTCTTGATCTGATTCTTGCGAGAAATTTTGAGACATGGGATTCCTTTTGCATACATCCAACGCATAGCCAGAAGCGGTTGGCTGAAAAAGCCTAGAATGAGGTAGCTTTAGATGAGATTAATTGACTTTAGGTGTCCGTCGAAAACGGACCGGGTGTGCCATCCCGCGGGGCTGATGCGTTTTTAAGGAGCAATTTTAGTGAAGGTGACTTGATGCAGCCGTAACGGATGCAGCCGTAACGAGGCAGCAGTAACGAGTCAGCAGTAAGTCGCCTTGACAACGGTAGATTCAATCCGAAATATGTCCCGGCGCACAGGTGACTCGCGGGATACTAGCCGCTTTCTTGGCTTCTAGAGCGCAAAGAAAGATCGAACATGCGTTCAATGGTTTTTCCATCAATGCGATTGCTTCAAAGTATCGACCCGCAGTTCGCTGACAGGTTCGCCGGTTTCCGTGTAAAGTAAAGGCTGGTGTCAACTCTGGCGACTTTCCAATGAGAAATCAAATTGCATCTCTTAAACGAGGCCCGCGGCAGATGAAATTTATTCCTGGGAACGGCGGAAATGGTTTTGGGGCTTCTTTCTGCATTCTTGGAGTGGTTCAGCAATGCCTCCTGGCGACTGCTTGGGCTCAGGAAAACCACGCTGAGATGGTCCAAGTATCGGAAAAAGCCAGTCAGGTGCACCGGCAAAGTTATGTGTTTGATGGCCACAATGATTTGCCTTGGGTGATCCGAAGCGACGGTTCACGATCTTTCGAGGTCATTGACATCTCCAGAGACCAACCCGAGATGCACACCGACATTCCTCGACTGCGGGCTGGTGGAGTTGGCGCGCAGTATTGGTCCGTATATGTGCCGGCGAATACTGCGGCTTCTGGCAAGTCGCACCAGATGACGATTGAGCAGATTGAGATCGTGCAGGCAATGTGCGAGAAGTATCCTGACATTTTTCGTCTGTGTTTGAACTATGAAGACATCCTCAAAGCCAGAACAGAACAGAAGATTGCATCTTTAATCGGCGTGGAAGGCGGCCATTCGATTGAGAACTCGCTGGAAAAGCTTCGGAGGCTGTTCAATATGGGAGCCCGCTACATGACTTTGACACACTCTGAGACTCTGGACTGGGCTGATTCCTGCAGCGATGAAGCGAAGAGTGATGGACTCAGCGAATTTGGCAAAGAAGTCGTACGTGAAATGAATCGCCTGGGTATGCTAGTCGACATCTCGCACGTCTCGCCTCAAACCATGCAAGCTGCTTTGGATACTAGTGAAGCGCCGGTGATTTTTTCGCATTCGTCCGCACGCAGCGTGGCGGATCATCCGAGAAACGTGCCCGATGAGATCTTGAAGCAAATGCCCAAGAATGGTGGCGTTGTGATGGTCAACTTTTTCTCTGGATTCGTTGTTGCGGAATCTGCCGAAAACACCAAAGATATGTTTGAGCGTGGGTGCGCATTGAGAGCAAAGTATGGTGACGACGAGGAAGCGATTCGTAAAGAGATGGCCGCGTTTCGAGCGAAGAAGCCGATCTTGCCAGGTACGATTCACGACCTTGTCGATCACATTGATCACATCGCCAAAGTTGCTGGGGTCGATCACGTTGGCATTGGAAGCGACTACGACGGTGTGAGTGTGCTGCCGAAAGGGCTGGAGGACGTGTCAACCTACCCAGCCATCACTCAAATCTTATTGGATAGAGGCTACAGTGAGGCAGACATCCACAAAATCATGAGCGGAAATATCCTTCGGGTGATTCGCGAGTCGGAAACTGTCGCAAAATGGTTGCAGGCGAAGTAGAAACGGTGTGCTATCGCTTCGCCGCCGGGGCTTCTGTGTGTTATCCCGCAATTATGCGGACTGGCCGCTACCGCATACTCGTGAAGCGCCTGACGTCACAATTACTTTAATCTGCGAAGGTAGTCGGGCAGCGGTCGAACTTTTCCTGTTCGGTCCACGCAGGCGATAGTGCTGTAGCCTTCTACAATTCGCTCGCTATTCATTTCCTGCTTCTTGGGATTGCTCGTCTCGGAATCGGTAAGCTCTGGGAGCTTTTCAATCTCATAGCGATGCCGGATACGCACTCCGCGAACTTCGCTAACAGTCGTAGTGAGCTTGAGCTGGTCATCGAAAATAGCCGCACCGAGGTAGTTCAGGTGCATCTCGGAGACGACAAGGAATAGTCCAGATGCTTCAAACTCGCGATAGCTAAAGCCCATACTTCTCAGTAATTCGACTCGGCCGCGCTCGAAGTAATTCAAATACTGACCGTGATGAACTCTGCCTTGGCCATCTGTTTCGTGGTAGTGAACTCGAAACTGGATGCTAAACGACGGTTGCGGGAAATCGACGGACACTTTGCCTCCTGCGGCGCTTGAGTCGAAGTAAAGGGTAGATTCAGCCGGAGAATTAGAATCCACCTGGGAATTGGCCCCAAGGGGGCCCAA
>PKCQ01000194.1 GCA_002862265.1 Planctomycetaceae bacterium
AAGAACCGATTGCGGTAGTTGCCCATAGTCTAAGTTTGTCTAGGGAAGACATGGCAAAGGGGACTCAAGCCCAGAATAGGGGCGGTGATGCAATTAAGACCATCTCTCCTCCCCTTTGTCCTGCAAGCCTGCGGAGCGACAAATCAGCTCCGACAATCTACTTTGATTTGCCAAGAGCGTCTGCAAAGCTTGTAACTGGATGTTGAAGCTCTATATCGTTTGGTCAGATTCCGCTGATTCAATCGACTCCTGGAGCCCCTGGTGAAATTGCATCAGCAACTCTTGCAACTCCGCAACTTGGCCGGTGCTTAAGTTCCGA
The DNA here is from genome assembly GCA_002862265.1 of Planctomycetaceae bacterium. Taxonomy (GTDB): domain Bacteria; phylum Planctomycetota; class Planctomycetia; order Pirellulales; family Pirellulaceae; genus Aureliella. The sequence continues at coordinate 320 of PKCQ01000194.1, forward strand.
GGTAAATCAGCCTCGGCAGCAACGAATGATGTGGGATTGTTTGGCACCAAGCGAGTACTCGGTCCACGTTTAGTCTGGGAATGATCTGGACTATCGGAGTTCTCTCAGTCTTGGTGCCCTGACAGCCACTCTTGGATCTGGGTTTTTGAACCAACGAGGAGGACAGTTTTTGCCGATCGAAATGGTTTCCTCGAAACGCAGAGTTCACTCCTAGAACTTGTTCCTGTTTACTTTTGTGCCATTCGTGTTGTTGAGGTCGATCCGCTTCAGTCGTCCGTCGCTCTGTTGGGGCTACGTATGAAACCGACTAATTTGGTCGCCCTTTTTTAGTTGGATCGAGTTTCAAGACTCTCGCCGAATCTTGAACGGTTTTTCTAACTCCTCGAAGCCTGCATTGCGGTTTGCCCTGGGGAGGACACGAATAGTCAACGTTAACTAACTCGGAGGTTGCCTTGCTGTCTGGAAGGTGACGAGATGTCGTAGAATTCATCGGCCGCTCCTCTGTGGAGTGTTAATGAATCAACTGCAAACGCAAGGCACTGATTGAAGAGGCTTAGCGCCCGTCGCGTAGACGATCGCCCAGAAAGGGATCCAGTTCGGGAGTGTCATGGATTTTCTGGATCGTCGCGTCCATATTGTACTCGACGCGACGAAAGTGAATCCAAGGATCTTCAAAGATCACATAACAACTACGTGGGTCGCCGTCTCTAGGTTGACCCACGGAGCCGACATTCACCATCGCTTTTCCACTTGTCATCTCATATTTGAAGCCCGTTTCTTCTGGACTCAAGAATGACATTTCAGAAGTGAACACACCAGGGACGTGAGTATGCCCCTGAAAGCACAGGCGCTGAACCATCGAAAAAAGTTTTTCCATTTTTCGTTGGTTGAACAAGTCTTCGGGAAATACATACTCGTTGATCGGATTGCGAACTGAACCGTGGACGAACAGCGTGGATCCATCTTTATGGATTCGTGGCAAGTGAGCGAGAAAATTCAGCCGGCTCAAGCACTCTTCGGGAGTATCCCCAGATTCCATCTGCTTGCGAGTCCATAGAATGGCTTGTTCTGCCGCGTTACTAAACCCTTCTGGATCGAAGAGCGCGGCGAGATCGTGATTGCCGAGAATGCATATGTCGACGTCTTTGATCAGGTCGACACAAGCTAACGGTTCTGGACCGTAACCAATGATGTCGCCCAAGCAGATGATTTCGTCGCACTGCTGACGCTGGACGTCATCCAAAACGGTCTTGAGGGCTTCTAGATTCCCATGGATATCGCTGATGATTGCGCGACGCACGCTACTGCCCTTTAAGCAAACTTCGGTATCGACAGCATAGATTCTAAGACTTCACGACTCTCTCTTGCGACTGCCGTTGCGCGGAAGTCATGTGATAGGCTTGGAAATAGAGCTAAGCCTAGCGACCGCCACGCAAGCGATCACCGAGCATATTGTCGAGTTCATCGATTGCGTAGATCTGCTGGATAGTCTTATCCACATCATACTCGACGCGGCGGAAGTAGATCGTTTCATTGCCTTCATCCAAAATCACATAGCAGGATCTCGGATCTTCGTCGCGTGGTTGGCCAACAGAACCAACGTTGACCATCAGCTTTTCATCAGTCAGCGGGAAGGTATAGTCGCAATTATCGGGCGTTATGAATTCACCGTCTGTCGTGAACACTCCTGGCATATGAGTGTGGCCTTGGAAGCAATACTTTTTGACTCGGTCAAAAAGCACATTCATCCGTGCTTGGTCATAAATCGTTTCCGGAAAAACGTACTCGTTGGTGGCGTCGCGCGGCGAACCGTGAACGAACAGAAGATGATCCTGTCGATGAAACTTCGGCAGCTCGCTCAAGAAATCCCAACGCTTATTGATCAAGCTCTGTGGGCCTGGGCCGCGGTCAAGCTCGTCGCGAGTCCAGTAGATCGCACGCAGTGCGACCGGATTGAAGCCTTCAGGGTCAAATAGTGCTGCTTGATCGTGGTTACCAAGGATGGTCAACTCGCAACGCTGCATCACCGTATCCAAACATTGGCAAGGATTCGGCCCGTATCCGACCACATCACCCAAGCAAACGATACGATCCACTTTTTGCTCCTGAATGTCGCCCATCACCGTATTCAGAGCTTCAAGGTTTCCATGGATGTCGCTGATGAGGGCGTGACGCACTGGCGTCTCCGATGTCTGGGGTGGAAGAATATTTGTCTTCGGTAAAGACTATAGCCGTAAGAGGGAACAGCGAGGGATTTGGCGATTTCACGCATCTAATCGCGAATCTTGGGCCGCGCATTGTAGATCGGCATCGGATTTGGAGAAAGGCTCGTAAAATGCCATTGGCGTGCCGATTTCTCTGGGATTGCTGGAAGAGAAGGGAAAACAGTGCGGAATCTAGCAATCGAATGTGCTGGCATGTCACCCAGTGCAGGGCTTTTCGAGGGGCCAGAACTACTTGTCGCCGAACAACTTCCCCCGCAGGCCAACAGCACCCGCGGCCTCGCTCCGCTCATCGAAAGTATGCTGCTCAGCCAATCTGGGCAAGAGAAACCGGTTGAGGCCATCTACGTGAACACTGGCCCGGGGTCATTTACCAGCCTCCGAATTGGCCTAACTATTGCCAAGTCGCTGGCCTACGCCTGGGACGTAACTCTGGTGGGCATCGACACGCTAGAGGTGCTCGCCCACGAAGCCGTCCCAGTCGCGGCTCGTGAGGCTCAGGGGGATGAGTTCTGCATCGTTCCAGTCCTCAATGCCTTTCGCAAGCAAGTCTTCTACTCGGTTTGGCGGCAGGACGGCGAGCAATTTCGTTGCCTGCAGGAAAGCCGCGTCGCAGATGCAAGCGATTGGATTCGAGATCCAACTCTGGGGATGGCGGAAGGTTTGCGGATGTTCGTGCTTGGCAGCGGTCTCAGTACTCATCAGCCCAAAGCAAACGCTGATGTGACACTTCTCGACACGCCAGCGTTCGAGCAGCTACTCGAACGCATTGCTCAGCTCGGTCAGCAGGCGTTTGAGCAAGGCAACGACGTTTCCGCTCACGGGCTGCTGCCCAATTATGTGCGAGCTAGTGCTGCGGAAGAAAAGCGGAAAAGCTGACGAGTCCAAAGTAGGTAAATCGTCTTGATTGGCCCGACCAATCTCCGGGCTACAATGACGACCTAAGCTGGTTTGTAGACGGGCCAGCCGCCGCAACATCGCAGCTTTTATTAGCGGCCTGATTTGCAAGCGGCATTGTTGTGTAGGTGACTGAGTACGCGACCTAGCCCGACACCAGATTCGGGCTTCGCCATGATAGCGAGTGCTCCGAGTGCATGGAGTTGCTCCCATGTCTGCCAGTGAGGATGAATGGTGGCGGCGAAGAGCAAAGCTTGAGGCGTAGTCTTCGGGAGCTTTCTCAATAGCTCGAACTGTTGTGCCACTTCCGCAATGTTTCGCGGGGCAGATTCGCCCGGTGAAGCGAATTGAGCACAAGTGTCGGTACAACTGTCGTCCCAGAGAATCCAGTCGAGGGCTTCTGGCTCTAACTCCGATCCTGCTCCTTTGAGTTCAGACCAAAGGAGAGCAACAGTCTGCTGTCCGAGCTCCGACGCGACTTCCGTCCAGGTCTCGAGTTGTTCCGTCGCTCCGGCAACAATTAGTCCATTTAATTCAGGGATACTCGCCCACTCGCTTGATGTCACACTATGTAAGTGTTGGGGTGGAACTGGGTAGATCTGATTCAAGTCTAGCTCCAGCCAGTTCAGCCATGCATCCCAAAAACGATACCAGGGGATTGTGGGGATAGTGGCTGCACGTAAGCCTGTTCTTCCGGCTCCCAGATGCCAGGAACTTGTCGCGATCGCGGACGGAACAAAGTAGTTGGCGAGGTTTTCCTGCATCTCAGGCATTTCAATGCGTGATTCGCAGAAGGCGACTACGCGATCCAGACTTGCCGAGGCAGAAAGGTCTTCCCAGGAAATCTCCACGACTTCATGACTGACCGTGGATAACTGCCGTTTGAGCCAGTCCTCCTCGTGATTCCCTGAACATTCTGAACCAGACTCGCTGGTAATCCAACCAATTTTCAGAGACTTGTCTCGATTGGGTTTTGATTCGGTCATGCCGGTCACTCGCCTTCGTCCAATTCCTCTTCGGCTCGCACCAGCAAGCTATGAGCACTGCGTGGATCGGAACAAGCTCGCAGCTCGGCTAAAAAGTCACCTCGGGTGAGCAAGCGTGTGAGTTTTGCCAGTACTTGAAGGTGCACCCGATCGTCCGTCGAGCAAATCAGGAAAAAGATATCGGTGAGATGACCACTCTTGTTACCAAAGGGAATAGGCTGAGGCGAAACTCCAAGAGCTAAGAAGGGTCCGGATAAGATCGATGTTTGCGGGCGCCGAGGGTGGAGCATGGCCACACCGTTGTCGAGCGCAGTTGGATGTAAATCTTCTCGAGCAAGAACAGCCTCGGTCATCCGCACTGCGTCCCAGAGCATGCCAGTGGATTCCGCTAAGCTACAAATGCGACGGACGACGCTACTGCGAGTGCGCGCTTGGAAAGGGATGTCGACTGCGGCTTCGGGCAAAAGATTTGCGAGCGAAGAATCCCACTCTGAGTTCGCTTCGGTAGCACGGTTTTTGCTCCAGCGATCAATGACCTGCTCGACTTTGGATAACTCCTCGATCCCATCGCTGGCACCGATTTTGTCTTCGAGCCAGGAATGTATCTCGGCTTCGCTGAAAACCCAGGAACCGGAGATGCGGCGTGCGGGGATCTGCTCTCGATCGGCCAGTCGTCGAACCTGCTGTGGTGTGAGATGCAAGTAGGCTGCAAGCTCCTGAACGTCTAAGTCTTGCGAAGCCATAGTGTTCTCTTTCGGGTGAAAATGTTGGTTCTGCTTGGTCTGAGGTTTCGGGTGCGAGCGGTTTGAGTGGCTCTCCGACACTTTAGCTAGCATTGATTGATTGGGAAGTGGAGCGATCGCTTTTGTTGTGATCTGATTCCGAGGACTGGTTTTCGTATTGACGAAGCGTACCATTCGGGACACGCTGTCTGAAGCTAAGGTTGGGCAAGCGTGAGTGAAGTGGAAGGTGAACTCTACACTCAGACAAATTTGCCAATTTAATTGGTTAAGCACCCCGGACTTGGCCCCGAATCGACGACAAGGAATGTTTGTCGAGGATCACAAAAAGGCTGTTCTTACGTTTACGCCAGTGGCAAGGAGGCCGCGATGTCGACGTCTTTTTCGAGCGATGATTCTAACTCTTCGGAATCAACGCAGAATCACGCACTTAGCTTGCGCGAGTTTCTTGATGCAGCGGTTTTTGTTGGAGCTGAAGATATCTCGGTCACACAATGCGTGGACCGAGCGGAGAAGTGTCGTCCTGGCGACGTTTTCGTTCCGAGGCACAACGCCAATGTGGATGAACACGATCGAGTCGAAGAGGCAATTCGCCGTGGAGCAATCGCTGTCGTATGCGATCGCATTCTACCAGTTTCCGTTCCACAGTGTCTCGTTGATGACACTCAAGAAGTCTTTGCTCGCGTTTGTCAGCGGATCTTTGGGGATCCTTCGAAACGCATGCTGACAATCGGGGTCGTTGGTACGAGCGGCAAGTCCTCGACAGCTCTATTCGTGTCGTCGATGCTCAAGAAGCTTGGTGGCGCAGTGGGCTACTACACCTCGCTTGGTTCCAGCGACTCGACGACTTGCGATCGAACGACTACCAGGCCACCAGGGGCTAAGCGTTTAGCCGAATGGATGCAACGCGCAGATCAATCTGGCGCCCCTGCGGCTGTGATCGAGTTGACCCCCGCTATGCTTCGTCAAAACGTAACGGCTGGTGTTGAATTCGATTTGATCATCTTGACTGGCATGCGCGGAAGTCAACTTCGTGGGGGAGCTGGAGTCAGGCATTTTGGTAAGCTCTTGGACAAGCTTGCGAACAGCGTTAAGTCGCATGGCATGTTGTTGTACAATGCCGATGATGCACAGGCCAGCAACTGGGTAGAGCGAGCCGATATTTCTGCGATCAGCTACGGCATAGATGCGTCAGAGCACGTGCGAGCCAAACGGCTGTCGCGCGACGGTGGACAGCAGCAGTTGTTGGTGATGGCTGGAAATATCTTGATGCCACTAACGATCAGGATTCCAGGTGACCACATGGCTCGAGCTGCTTTGGCTGCAGTGGCAACCGCATGGATGTTCGACTTCAATGTTCCAGATTCTATCTCAGGAGTGGAACTGCTAACCAACATACCCGGACGCATGCAGCGTGTCTCGCAATCGGTGGAAGTACCGTTATTCATTGATTCTGGCCACACACCAGATCGCATCGCTACGGCGCTACACGGGCTTCGCCAGCATCACTTTGGGCCAGCCACTGTTGTTGTCGATTTGAACCCAGGTCTGGACGCGAAGTGGCGTCAGCGTTTGGGCGAAGTGCTCGAAAAATCGGCGCATAAGGTCGTGCTCACAGGTTCAGATTTGGGTGTCAAATCCACACAAACGGCGGCCATGGATGTGCTTGGCGGATGTGACGCCCCAGGCCGCGTCCAGGTGATTCCTGACCGTTCGGCCGCGATTCGCTGGGCCGTCGATAACACTTCTCAGGGCGTTGTGCTGCTGAGTGGTTGCGGGGAGAAAGAATGGGCCGATCGCGAAGGCAATATCGTGTCCGATGAAATGCTAGCCAAGTTAGCTGTGACCCACAAAAACGATGCTAGCACCCCAAATCTGGCCGTTTTTCCTCCACCAGAGTCAAACATTGTTTTTCCCATTGACTCTTGAGCCAACATTTCGGTATTTCCCATACATGCACGCGAGCGAAGTGACTCGACCCAAACAATGAGTCATTTCTAGCTGAGGTTCAAGGAAGAACTCGAGTTCGCTGCGCGTGAGCATGGATGTAGGTCAGTGGAAGTTCTGTCGTTGGCTATGCTTAGCGGGTAATCATAGCTGGCCTCCCTCCTGGGTCGGAGCACAATTCCAGACGGACGTGATTTCTGGGTCAATCACTCCTGAAGGAGCTTCGCGGCAGAACTTAAGTCTGCGCATCGGAACGAACTGGCAACAGGTCGTTCCGGTGCCAGGGATCATCGCCCTCGTGGTTCCCCAGAGCCACGAGGGTTTTTTCATGCGCGACCAAAAATAAGAAATATCAAGACGAGAAATATCACGCGGAGCCGCCGCGATCGGAGACCGAGTGGAAGAGATTCTAGGTGCTCTTACTTATGAATTCGAAAATTCTCTGTTGGATATGCGAGCTGTTGAAATCTCTTTGTTTGCTTGAGACGGCGAAGATCAGAATTCGCCTCGCTCAGGAAAAGGAGGGTGCAAGGTCCCGCATCGCCCCCGGAGCTGCTTCGGTCCACACTGGAATCCAAAATTCATTGTGCTATTCTTGGACCTCCTGCCGTTTATGCGAATGCCGAGATCGCGCGCGTTTC
>PKCQ01000601.1 GCA_002862265.1 Planctomycetaceae bacterium
TGATCCGAGGTTGAGGAAGGCAACTTGGTGGGAACGTATATTCAAATCAAAAGCATTCCCTCAGCGAACAAACCAACAGCAAGCTGGCGAACCTGCGTGCGACCTCGGCAAGATCTCTTAACGCCAGCAACGCAATAATTGGCCTCCGACTCAGCTAACATTTCCCAAATCGGCATTGGAGCAACGATGCTGAAGTTCGGCTTGTTAGCCAAGTGCTGTCTGGACAGAAAACCTTAGTCTGCAAAAGCCGGTTTCAAGAAAATCTGCCCCGGCGATTCCCCGCAGGCGTCCGACTCAGCTCAGCCCGCAAAGTTTGCCTAAGCAGCATCCGTACCCTAGGCGGAACGGTGCCCCAACTGAGTGCCTCACTTCCGGCAGAATCGTTAGGAATGTCCTAGCCACCCCAATCGAAAGTCACGATCAATCTGATAGGCCCAGACTATCAGCTAACGACTCTCGGAGCCAATCTCCAGCCCACTGAGATTGAGATAATCGGATGAAATACAAGTACCTACCCCCGCTCGTTTGTTTACTTGCAATTGCTCCTGGCTGCCAACGGCTAGGAACAAGATCTCCGGCCCAGCTCTGGCGATCAGCCTGTGCGGGCTCCGATTGCGACTTATCCTGCGACTCGCTCAGCAGCACGGAAATCGGTCAACAAGTTGAACGCTGGGGCACACCCATCGAGCCTCACAGTGATCCCTCCGCGATAGCCGCATACGTACACGGCGACGAATGGACAGTGAACCGGTATCGCCCGAGTTCAAAAAAATACCATTTTCAAGATAAGCCCCCTCGCCCACTTGCGAAGACCGATAAGCCCGAGCGAATCAAGATTGAAAACGCGACTCAGCAATCGGTGAATTTGGTCGCTGCGAGAGGAGCTAAGGTCCTGCCGGCGAGTTTTTCCGAATTGGCTGATTCAAATGACGACGTTTCTGGTAGCCATCGAATTGCAGACTCCCTCCACATCTCGCAAGCTACCGGCCCCAAACCGAACGTCATCCAAGTTCACCGTCGAAGCTTAAATGAAGATCTCGTGCATCAATCCAGTGGCGTAGACGCACTCCAACCAAGGTCGTCGACCATAGCGTATGGCTCGAGCGCGAATGCCGACATCGCTATTGCAGATGATGTACCTAATGGTTCAGATGCAGATACAGAAGCGGCAAACCTGCAAGAGGCCTCCAAGCTTGAACTGGAGTAAGAACACGCGGTGCAGCGAATAACGTTACAGATCGAGTAACCTAGCCGGATTCTGCAACAGCAAGCTTTGGCGGGTCGGCTCATCCAAGCCAAGTGAATCTCTCAACCAGCAGTCTGCGTCTTGCATTCTGCTGGCGGATCCGACGAAGTGATCTCCAGACGCATCGCGACAGGCTCGATCCTCTCCGATGGTCACGCTCCGATCTCCCAAGCGATAGGTTCCAGGGCCTAAGCCTGCCGCACTGATCGCGTCCGAAACCACTAGCAGATTTTTGAGCGGCACCCAATCGAGCAGACAGCGAAACAGTAGCTCCGGAACATGGAACCCATCTGCGATCAACGAATACCGAAGCCGATCTTTCAGGTGCAGCGCGCGGAAGACGATGTTGTTATGCCGGTTCATTAAACTTGGGCAGCCGTTTCCAAGATGCGTAAATAGACTTAGCCCAGCGTCGATACATTTCTCAAGCTGCGAAAGCGTCGCATCGCTATGCCCTGCGGCGACAACAATACCTCGCTCATGACATTGACAGGTCATTCGACCGTCGAGGTCAATCTCTGGAGCTAGGGTCACGATCTTTGCTAGGTCGCCAGCCGTATCCAGAAGCCTCTCCAACAACGATTGATCCTGCGAGGCAGCGTGCTGTTTAGGATGTGCACCGATGTAACCGTCTACAGGAGAGAGAAAGGGACCTTCGATGTGTACCCCTCGGAAAACCTGATGCGCAACTTCAGAAGTCTCCCTCGCTCGACAAATATTTTCGAGGCATCGAATCATCGCCTCGGGTGAGGCGGTGATGACCGTTGGCAAAGCTGCCTCCACTCCGTCATCGAGCATCGCCTGTGCGGAACGTGCTAACTCATCGAGCGAGGTCTCAGGATCATTGAAGTCGACGCCCACATAGCCGTTGACCTGCAAGTCGATGAATCGGTGAGCAATTGCGGGACCAGTCAAATTTGGCATTCTTCTCGTAAGCGTAGCTGAGAAAGCGGTTTAGCCCCTTGTGAAACAGCCAACTTAACCCAACTGCTCAGCGCTAGCCATCGTTGATTCAGACAGTAAACTTGCACTGGCGGAGTCGAGCGCTAGCGTGGTGTTGCCATGCTGTTGCAAAATCGAAGCGGGAACCAGTGGCGACACCTCAGACTCCAGAGTAGCTCGTACCGCCGCCGCCTTTCGATTGTCAGGCACGCAACACAAAACTTGTTTGGCTTGTAAAATCTGCTGCACCGACATGCTGATTGCATGGTTTGGCACTTGCTCAAAGGAATCAAACCAGCCCTCGCCTACTTGCTGCCGTCGACAGGGCTCATCGAGCTCAACGATGAGATAAGGATCCGTCGCCTTAAAATCCGCCGGGGGATCGTTAAATGCAAGGTGCCCGTTTTCACCTATTCCACACAGCAACAAGTCGATCGACTTGTCAGCGACGGCAGCATTGGCAGCTGCCTGCAACTCAGCTGGTGGTCGCATCCCATCCATGAAGAAGAATGACTTCAGGGAGACTTTGTCGACGAAACGCGAGGCCAAATAGCCACAGAAGGAGGCCGAGTGCTTGCGTTCGATGCCCAAATACTCATCGAGGTGAAACCCATTGACTCGTGACCAGTCGATGTCCGTTTCGCGGACCAAATTATCCAAGGTTTCGAACTGACTTGAGCCGGTCGCGACAACCAAATTGCATTCATCTTTCTCAGACAGAACTCCACGAAGAACTTCCGCGGCTTGCTGAGCGACGTAGCGGCCCAGTTCACCACGATCTTGGGCAATGACTACTTTCATGACTCGTCTCCGTCGTTGGACTCTTTCCAGCAGCTAGATTTGCCCTCGCCTACAACGGGCTCCGGCGAAGGATGGCGATCGCCCTGACTTTCCAAGGGCAGATTCGCATGCGTTTTGATTCGGCCTCAGTTTCACACTCTGGGCTTGGATTGGCTAGTCCCAGAATTCCAGGACTGTAAGAAAGTGACCTTATGCCACGCAGCTCCAAACGACCCAATCCCGATAAACCACCAGAACGGGGTAGGCGAAAGAGTGTTTGCGCCGACTCTCCAATGTAGATCTCCCCATAAAAGCTGCTTGAAAACGCTATCAAGGCACGAATCACGCCACTATCGATTGACATAGGAAGATCCAGCACCCATAATGAAATCTGAGGTCTGGTGCTTAACTACTGAACAATTTCAATTTTTTGACGCGAACAGTATCACCTCTGGCATTGTTTTCGGTGTCACCAAGGAATCTACGAAAACTCAATTCTGTTAGGGAGAGTTCTCAGATGGCTTCAGGTACTTTTTTTGTCAAATCATGCGTTACTTGCGGTCGGTTACTCGAGATCCGAGTTGAGCTTTTGGGCAAGAAAGTCGAATGCGTTCATTGCGGTGCGGGCTTCATAGCTCGCGAAGCAAACGACGATCCGGATGCCGAGCGTGTTGAGCAAGCGTTGGCTCTTGCTCAAGCATATATCGACTCGGTCGCCTCAGTCGCCCGAAATAATACCGCAGCCAGTCGCGGCTGCTAGATCTTCCCAGTAGTTGGGATAAGTCTTCGCGGTGCACGCTGGATTGAGTATCTCAACCCCTCCTGCCTTGAGCCCGACCAAAGCCAAACTCATGGCCATGCGGTGGTCATGATAAGTTTCAATGGTGGCAGCGTGAATCTGCTCCGGAGGCACGATCGTCATCCCGTCTTCGCGCTCATCGACCTTCGCTCCCAACTTTCGAAGCTCGCTGGCCAAGTCGCCAATTCGGTCTGTTTCTTTCACTCGGTTATGCGCTACCCCGCGAACGGTTGTTGGACCATCTGCAAACATGGCAACGGCCGCCAAGGTCTGAACCGTATCGCTGATGTCGGCCATGTCCACATCGACGCCGCGCAGTGAATCGCCAGACGTGACGGTCACTTGGTTCGCTTCATATTCAACTTCGCAGCCCATCTGTCGCAACACTTCGCAAATGCCCACATCGCCTTGCAGAGAATCGCGTGAGAGTCCCGTCACCGTTGCCGATCCACCGGCGATTGCGGCTGCCGCCCAAAAGTAGCTGGCCGCCGAGGCGTCAGGCTCGATGGAATAGTCCGTGCCGTAATATCTGTTTTTTGACACGACACCAATTTGCGGCAGATCCAAGTCGACCTTCGCTCCAAACGACTCCATAACCGCAGCGGTCATCTTGACGTAAGGCACGGAGACGAGCTCCCCGACCACTTGCAGCGTTACATCACCGGCCGCCATCGGAGCGGCCATCATCAGTCCAGAGAGATACTGACTGGAGACGTTGCCTTGAATCGGGACCCTGCTTCCCACCAGCCCCGATGCATGGGCACGCACTGGGGGGCAGTCTGGATTCTGCTCGTTCTCGGTTCTGATATCCGCTCCCCACTGACGCAATGCATTGACGAGATCGCCAATCGGTCGTTCGTGCATGCGAGGAACGCCTGACAGCCTAAAGTTTCCGTGGCAAGCCGCCAACGCTGCGGTCAAAAAGCGGATCGTGGTTCCGCTGTTACCGACAAAAATATCGGCTTCGGACTTGGGGAACTTGCCGTCACAGCCAGCAATCTGAATGGTTTGCGATTCAGTATCATGCTCAAGCTTAACTCCCAGCGACTTCCAAGCCTCGATCATGACTTGCGTGTCGTCGCTATCGAGCACGCCGCGCAAGGTACTTTCGCCACTGGCCAAAGCAGCGCAAACTAAAGCTCGATTGGTAATGCTCTTGCTACCGGGAGGCGACATCCGAGCCTCGATCGGCCCGCATGGATTCACAAAGACGGAATTAGAACTCTGGATCATTTGGTTCGTCGGCTAGCGAGCAACAGATTGGATTGATGATCAGCCAAGGAAGTTATCAGGTCGTCCGGTATCCTACGAGTCCCCAAAGTGGCACTGGCTTGGAGTTTGGATGTTAAGCATTCGATACCTTAGGTCAAAGAGTCATCTCTCAACCCTAAAAGCATTCGACGGAGATGTTCCAGCCCTGTCTTGCCGATCCGAGGTAGTAAAACATCGGGGTTTCCGCCAATGTAACGACGAAACACTTTGCTTTGCGATCCATCGGTCAAAGCGAAACACAAAGGAAATGCTTTCTGCGATTCCAGCATTTCTTCTGGACTAGGATAACGGGCAACAAGCAGAGCCAGATCACTTTGCTGCTGGCGTGCTAAAGATTCGACGCAGGCGACGAGTGATTCGTCCGACCCTAGCTCCAAATCTTCCTGGCCTTCAATCCACTTTTTGGTGGTAGAAATATTTGCCACGCTCAAGTTGCCTGAGCTAGTCGCCCCGCCGGGATCTGCAGACAGTAGCCAGTCTGCAACTTGGCTGCCTGCACCAATTTCCAAAGTCGCCAGTGTCTTGTTTTGTTCTCGAAGCAAACGAACCACTACATCGTGCAGTTCGGCGTCTCCCTCGCCGAAGATTAATTCGCCCAACGCCTCGTGGATTTCGTCCACTGTCGGCTGAATGAGCTCGCGGAATTGCTCCTCGGATGTCGAGAGAGCGGCGATTCGAAGTGTGATCGTAGCTCGACTAACCGTGATGCCGACCGCTGGAACTCGACCTCGCCGCGTAACGGTGGGGATCTTCGACTCGACGTCACTCTCTCCGATTCCAAACAATTTGATCACGTGATAACGCATCGATCCATGCGCGTTTCCAGCCTGAGATTCGATTCGAGGAGCGACGGTGAGCTCCCACATTTCTTTCATTTCGGCCGGAACACCAGGTAGCGCGAAAAAGCGTGAAGATTTTCCATCGCCCTCGATGGTGAGATCGATGCCAGGAGCAGAACCGTGAGGATTCTCGATGATCTGACTTCCTGCGGGAAACATGGCTTGAATGCGATTTCGCTCTGGCATCTCGCGGTGCCGTTTGGCGAATAACGCTTGAATGTACCGCAGCGAAGGTTCATCTAATTCAAGTGACCGATCGAACGAGGCAGCCATGGCTTGTCGAGTAAGATCATCAAGAGTCGGGCCTAATCCGCCTGTGCATACAACAAAGTCCGATCGCCCAGCTGCTGCGCGAAGTACCTCGATGTTTTCGCTGAGGTCGTCACCAACCGTGGTATGAAAGGCCACTCGTACCCCAAGATCCCCCAGCTTCTTACTGAGCCACTGTGAGTTGGTGTCTAGGCGCTGACCACTGCTTAGCTCGTCGCCAATCGCGATAATCTCAGCTTGCATAAGAGTGCTCCTTGCTGTTACTAGAGAGTTCCGTCCAATGCTTGACCTCTCGACTTGGCTGCGCTATCGGACCGTGCCCGACCACTATTGCAGAGGGCGAACGAGTCTGAAAACGCCTCTCGCTTACACTTTGGGGTTATGAAAAACGGTGTGCTATTGCATCTTCAGCGGCTATTTCATGGCAGCCAACCATGCACGATCAAAGGTATGCCACAACTTCTTGCGAGTCATCTTCATGGATTGTCGTTTAGCATTGGCTCGAACGGAAACAGTATTGATTTGATCCTTGATTCTGTCCAGAAACACCGTGTTCACCAAGGCAAGCGTCTCGTCCGTTTCAGGTAACTCCATTTCGAAATAAACCCACAGCCAACCTTTGTCCGACTCTTTGCCGATAAAATGCACTTTAGAGAGGGGAGTCTTCTCCGTGATTTCCTCAGCCTTGGCTGCCGACTCGGGCAGCAAATAAAAATGGCTTTCCAGGTACTTCATTAGTTCTTTGTCGACCTGATCTTTCTCGATGTCAACGCGTTTCCCCAAAACAGCACTCAAGGCATTATCCATGTCGGTTGAATGGAGCTTGACTGAAACTTCAATGCGTTTCGACTCCACATTGTATTCCAACTCCGCAACGCTCGTGTGGAACGGATGCAGAGGGGGCGAAGCGGCTTGGACTGCAAGTTTAGCTCCAAGCTGGGAAACAAAAATCGCAGCGAAGCAAGTAAGCCTGGCTGCGATATCATGTTGCGTTCGAGTTCTTGGCATATTTCTAGCAAGAAGAAAGAAGGTGCGGTTGGCAAAAGCCTCTAGGGCACTCAGTTTCGCGTCGTACTTTTAGAGGTGGATCTCCCGCGTTTTATCCAGCTTATTTACCAGACTCTACATTTTTCTTTGCAGCAGACTTCTTGGAAACAGCCTTTGCCTCTGCCTTTTCAACGCGAACATTGACTTTGATCTCAGGAGTATCTCCCTTCTTCTCAGTCTTCACGTCCACGTTGAGTTGAGGCTCCTTAGCATTCGATGCGGAAGAGGCCGCTGCCTTGGCTTTTTCAGCCTTCGCCTTTTCCGCAGCTTCTTTTTGCTTCTTTTGCTGCTCTTCGCGTTTCTTCTTAGCAGCTTCTTCGCGCCGCTTGGCATCACGCATTGGATTCGAGCCACCGCCGAAGCGTGAAGAAGCTCTTCCTCCGCCTTTGTAAATTTGGAAGCGGCTAGGCTCAAGCTTCGGTGGGAAGTAGTTGTTATCGCGGTTGCCGTCCGCTGTCTCGCGGTGCGGATCCAACTCGACGCTCGCAAGTTCCTTTTCAGAAAGAACCGTAGTTCGCATCGAACTACTATTCTTGTTAAACGCTTCG
>PKCQ01000705.1 GCA_002862265.1 Planctomycetaceae bacterium
TTTTCGCCATATTCATCTCCTAAAAACTGCACCGCAGTCAATTATGTATTCCAGTCTTCGTCATCAAACTCTTGTTCAAGTTCACTCAAAAGTTCACTCTTGTAAGATTCCATACGCTTGGCTGCGATATCAACAGAATTGACAATTTCAATTTCTTCCTCCTCGGTCAGTGAGGGACGAAGTTTCTCAAAGTTATCCGCCAGATACTTTGCACCATTAATGGCGAGTAAAGCATTTTTCATAAAAGAATCACTTTTTGGATCTTCAAATTGAAAGTATGTCACAAACATTCGGACATTTTCAATGTCCAGAACCATGACTGTTGTCAGATCGAGAGCTCTTGAGGCAACTTCCCGATGTAAGCCAAGCCCGGTTCCATCTGGTAGTTCTCCGGCAACCAGCAAGCAGCCCGTTGCCAGTTCGGGTACAGAACGCAAGAACTCGCTTGCAGTGATGAAAGCGGAAGTCTCTAGACCAAGACTGTAAGCGATGTTCGAGGGCAATAGCTCAGTGCATCCTACGACATACAACCGTTGTCGGGGCAGGAAATATTCGTGGGCATTCATATCGGGTTGGTGCAGAAAATGAATTGGAGCGGAACAGGCTGATCCGTTCGGGGCAAGGATCGCCACTAAGTGTTCGAACCTTCACAACAGTCTAAGCCAGTCTTTTGCGTGATTCAGCCAAGCAAGAGGAGAGCCAGCTTCCAAAAAATTAATCGTAGTGAAAGGGGCAGTCGTAGCGATTTTTCAATAGTGAGAAATGTTTCCCCTAATCCACTGATTACGGAGCATTTTCAAGGCTAACTCGGTACTTTTAGAACTGGAGGGTGCAGACCTGCCGATCGACTCTAACGGCACCTTTTAGCAAGTGTTTCAACATGAGCGGAAGCTCATCTGTTGATGCCTACCAACGCTGTGTCTGTTGACCGCTCGCGAGTAGCTCGATAGCCTCTGAGCTCATTCCGTACTCTAAGCCTGGCTGATTGATCTCAAGAAAGAACTGATATCTCGAGTAAAGCTCATCTGCGGAAATGACAGGTGCTGGAGCCGTGTAAACTAGACTGGTTGGCTGTCCGTTCCACTTTCTGATGTAGAGTCTGCCACCTAAGGAGGGCTGTTGCTGCAATTGATAAGTATGTTGCAACTCCGCGATGAAACGACTCGGGTCACCAGACAACGCATGGACGGTTATCCGCTGCAACCTTTTGTGTCGGTCAAAGTAGTAGGTTAAGGTACCCGCCAGGTCGTTGGGGTTGGTTCCGGTCACCAAGGGAACTCGCATCGCGTCAAGTCGTGGATCGGCAGCGACCATCGAGACACGTGGAAAGCGTTGCGGTACCCAAGAGGGGGAAACGTCAAATCGCACGACTTCGCTGAGTGCGCGGATGGGCCGGAACTGGAGTAGCGTGGCGGGAACGGTAGAGCTTGAACCAGCCGAAGGTGCCGAGGTCAAATAGCCCGACGGAATCTCGTCGGCTGTACTACCCTGCTCGGAGGTTGGCTCGACGGCTTGGCCGCCCACTCCTAGATTCTCGTAAGCTACATAAGGACCGCCGATGGCGGCGGCGAGTAAGCCGGCTGCTGCTAATTGTCGTTGCATGGTTCCCTCCTGCTCTGACTTTTTGGGATGGCCATTCCACGGATTGATGGATGTGAAATATCCTGAAAAGATTGTGAGGACACCGCAGATTGGAGAACGAGTAGAATTCCAATCGAAAGCCGAGCTGTAGCTTCTTAGACTGAACTAGGTCGATTCGAGCAAAGCCGCGTCCATAGGGCTTATCGACCCGGAACTTCAGGGATTGCAGCTGCTTTTGCTGGCAATAGACGACCCGTAAAATTGTGATACTTTCACAGAACTCCTCGCGCCTAGCTCCTATTCTGCTCCTCAGTGAGACGACAGTGGCTTTGCGACCCTCATATCCGAAAAACCTTGTGATCCAACCCTACGAATGGCTGATTGACCACAGCCAAAGATTTTTGCTTTACGAGGGAAATACGCACTCGCTCGTTGGCGTAGAACAACTCGCCGCTTCCGAAGTTTCTATGCTGCAACTGCAGGTGCAGCTGCGACGACGCGCTGGTAAAAGATTCCCCCGGCCCGAAAAATGGTTGTGGACAGCGCGAAGCTTTTCTCAGGCCAGCGATTGGTATTCTGCTCAGTTCAAAGCGAGTATCGTTCCGGAAGGCTGCAGGGTGGTGGACGGGTGCTGTGCGGCAGGAAGTGATCTCGTCGCTCTAGCACAACGAGGACCCGCGATTGGGATCGATCTCGATCCAGAACTTGTTGCCTTGGCACGTCACAATCTAGCTGCTCACCAAATGTGTGCTGAGGTGCAAAAGAGTGATCTGCTTGATTGCGAGTCATGGATTGAACGAGAAGACTGGTTACACGTGGACCCCGATCGCGGTGGCCCCGAAGGGAAGACGAATCGTTCTGATAAGTTTTCACCTTCACTCCAAAGCGTTTTATCGTTGGCAAAGAGAACGACTGGCAGCTTGGTCAAAGTTGCTCCTTCCACTCAGTTTACCGAACCCGAGGAATTGCCACTTGCCGATTTAACAAGACTTTGGATCGGCAACTACGGAGAATGCAAACAGCAATTGCTGTGCCTTGGAGCCGCGGCCGGCAGGCTCAAAGAGATGGCCAGGCAAAGCGTTAGAGCTCACGCAGACAAAGACACGGCAGTGCGTCCGATCGAGTACCTTGGGTCGAACTTGTTGCAAAATAAGGGGGTTTTGCGATGGGCCGTTTTGGCGAATCCATCTCAGGAAGATAAAGAACAAACCGAACTGCATCTGTTTGCAGCAGAAGAGTGTAAAGCGGGAGTTGAGCCTGAGGAGATTGCATTCGAGCATTCGGAGTTAGGCCAATACATCTACGATCTCCACAACACCGCGCATGCAGCTCAGCTGCAGGCCAGCTTTGCTGAGGCTCACCAACTGACAGCCATCACTTCGCCAAATGGTTACTTTACGAAGGATGAAGCGATCGAATCGGCATGGCTACAGCGATTTCGACTCTTGGACATAGTCGCCTGGGATGACCGCAAAATGCGCAAGTGTCTGAGAGGGCTAGGAGCCGGAGTCGTCGAGGTGAAAAACCGGCTGGTAAAGCTCGACGCCAATCACTATCAGAAACGCTTTTCCGGAAATGGCACCCGAAAGCTGACTTTAATCGTGACACAGCTCGGCCGACGCACTCGCTGCCTGGTTTGCGAGCGAGGCATCTGAGAACCTCCGTGGGGCTGAGGCGGGTTCAAACCCGTGGCGCAGCCCAGGAACAGACTTCCTAAACGACTGTCCATGCAAGTGGACTTTGCTGCTGACTCTCTAGATTAGATTTCAGGAGCCGCGGTACGCAAGAACTTCCATCTGTGTTGACCTGTGTTTCATTCGAAGTTCAAACTGCTCTTCAGAATTGGGGCAAAATATTCAGCTCAGGCGACGCCCAAGTTCGGACACTTCCTTTGCCACCAGGTCCCCTTTGGTATTAATTGGTTTGTGCAGTCTGAATCGACTATAATTTAACGGTACACCTTAATGAGCAGCACGACCGCGGCAGAAATGCCTAGGCAAGAAGCATTGCGGAAGGGAGCGAAAATGGAGCCCTTATCTCCACAAGACTTGGTTGTTCGTCAACAACCGCTTGACGACGACCAATGGCTGGATGATGCGAGCGAAGCGACGACTGAGCCAGCAATCCCTCTGGAGAGATTTCAAACCCTCGAACGTATAATTCGTGATAGCCCGATTACGGTGGATCCCTATCTAGAGTTAGCACGTATCTACTTGCACCAAAACCGGTATACGGATGCGAAGCGGATCTTAGATCTTACAATTGAGAAGTTCCCTCAAGACGAGAAAGCTAATTTTCTGCGAGAAGAAGCGCAGATCAACCGTAGTCTTCAGCTTCACCAGGAAGCTCAGAAAGCCTACGATACAGAGCCTTCCCCGCTGACGAAAGAACCGCTTGACCGGTGCCATGTCGAATTGAATGTGGCTCGTGAGTCGATCTGCCGCGCAAGGCTGAAGAGGCATCCAGACCAGCTCGAACTGAATCTTCCCTTGGCTTCCGCTTTGGAAAACCTCGGCCAGACTTCCGATGCAATTTTATGCCTAGAAAACGTAATTCATCAGCCTGATCTCCGCGCAAAAGCGTCATTGCAGTTGGGACAGCTATACGAGCGGGCTGGCAGGGTACCGGAGGCACTATCTGCTTACCGACGAGCGGCAATGTATCGCGTGCCTTCACCTTCAGATGAAGTCAAGTACACTGCAATTGTGGGCGCTGCGGATCTTGCAGAGGAATCGGGGCTGATTGATTCGGCGGTTCGTTACGTGAAGATGCTGCTTGAGATTCAGCCAAATAATTCCAAGCTTCAAACGAGACTTGCAGGGCTAGAGTCAATGGAGCTTTGACCGCCATCGCTTCATCCATCTAGACGTAACGAACTTCCCCGCAGCATCGGCATTTTTTTGGCAAGAACAGATAGCCAATGCCAAGTGTAGCGACGAAGATGGCGATGAGCACCACTTTCGGAAGCTCCACGAATTTGTGGTCTTCCTCTCGAAAACATGAGGGGCAATACATTCGCATTTCGGTGAGCACTCCTATCAAACGTGACGCTGAATAGTATCTCACTTTTTTCACATTGAGAGGCAAGAGTTGTCTTTTTGTTTTGTAATTGCTGAACGGTCTACTCGCGTAGAAGGGCAAAGGAGCGAGCAATTACCGCTTTAATACTTGATATTCGCCGGAAAAGCCGCCCCATTCAATGATTCGAGCCGGTTCGATCTGATTTTACAGGTCGACGTCTTGGTAAACTGTATCGCCGGCCAACTGCTTTTGCTCGTTTCAAGAAATTACTATCGGACAGCTACTACGATGTCAGCCTACTACTGCTTTGCAATTCGCAAAACTCTTTTACTTTCTCTTGCTGCCATCTTGGTTATCGGCATTTCGACAAGCGGATTAGCTCAAGATGCGTTGAGCAAGAAAGAACTCACGCGAGTTCGAAGTCATGCTCGAAATCTGTCGCTGGCCTTCAACAATGCAGCAGAGACGGTTCGGCCGTGCACGGTTGAAGTATTGAGCCGGACGAGTAAGGGTGGCAACAAAGACCCGATTCTCAGTATCCTTGCCGATCAGCGTCCGAATTTTGACAGTTTCGGAACCGGAGTCATCGTCTCCGAT
Organism: Planctomycetaceae bacterium; assembly: GCA_002862265.1. Taxonomy (GTDB): domain Bacteria; phylum Planctomycetota; class Planctomycetia; order Pirellulales; family Pirellulaceae; genus Aureliella. The sequence continues at coordinate 5,200 of PKCQ01000705.1, forward strand.
AAGGGGGTGATCCTGACTAATCACCATGTTGTTGAGAATTCGGAGGCGACAGAGATTCGTTTGATCGATGGACGTCGGTTCAAAGTAAAGAAAACGATCACTGACCCGCAAAGTGACTTAGCCGTTCTGCAAATCGAAGCGGAGGATTTGCCTTTCGCGGAGATTAGCGAAGAGGAGCCATTCGTTGGGCAATGGGTCCTCGCCATTGGCAACCCTTTCATGCTCGACTCTTCCGTCAGTGCCGGCATCATCAGTAGCACGAAGCGTTTTCGGCAGTTATCACAACGTGTCCAAGGGCAGTTCCTACAGACAGATGCTTCGGTCAACCCTGGTAATTCAGGAGGGCCTTTGATCGACTTGGATGGCAAGTTGGTTGGCATCAATACAGCGATCGCATCGCGTTCTGGTAGCTTCGAGGGAATCGGATTTGCGATTCCAGTCAGACGTGCAAATTGGATTCGACAAGAACTACTTGAGCAGGGCAAAGTAAGACGCGGTTACGCTGGCATATCCGTTGCTGATGTGGCGTTTGAACAAATCAAATCGCTCAAGCTCAAGGCAGCTTCCGGTGCCTTGGTGCGACGACTCGTTCCGGGCTATGCAGCCAAGAAAGCTGGTCTCGAGGTTAACGATGTGATCATTAGTTTGGATGGACAGAACGTCCGCAACAAAGCTGATTTTTCCGCTATTGTGCAGCAGTCTCCAATTGGCGAGCCGGTTGAAATCACGGTCATGCGAGCTGGCGAGAGGGTGGAGCTGTCCATCGAGCTAACAGAACGTCGACAATAGAGCGAGTTAAGTGCCTAGAGCGAGTTAAGTGCCGCCAGTAAGACGGTCAGCAATCGAAGTGAGCTGCGTTTTACTTGCCATAGAGCCGTACGTCATCAAAGTTGTTCATGTCGTCGAAAGAGCCGATTCCGATGCTCCCGCGGCCAAACGTGGTGTCTTTGACCTGCATGTGAGGCTTTTTCATGTCATCGAAAAAGATCGCGATTTCACCCGTCTCGCTGCGCCGCACTAGCTTGATAGTGTGCCATTGGTCATCCCATGGAACTTGCTTCTTGTTTACTGTTATCGCTTTGCGCGGGGCATCGTTGACGATCATGATCTGACCGGAGTGCGGATCTGGCCTCGCTCCCATATGCACATAGTAGAAATGCGTTTGGTCTTGGTGGCAGAAAAATGTGCAGCAATCGCGATGTCCGCCGGTATCCTTGGTGCTCTTTACGCGATAGATCAGAATAAACTCTTCAAGCTTCACATTCTTAATGAGTGCGATATTGTGCGGGCTGCGATGCTTGGGGGTGTAATCGCTAACGCGACGATTGAGGCCAAAAGTGGAGTTTCCGTCTTCCTTCATGAGCTCCCAAGCTTTTTCGTCAGTCACCTCCCAGTTCGCATGACCGTCCTCGAAATCATCCGAGAAAACGAGGGGCAAGCCATCCATTTCCTTAGCCGGCTCATCCGCGACCGATGACATCGGTAGCAACATGAGCAAAGCAGCGAGGCTAATTTTCGACGACATTTCGGCTCTTGATGAATGGGGTAGAGTATTGCTTCTGTGTCAATATTGTGGAATGGATGGATCAATTTCCTGAGACCAGGCAGCTATCCCGCCTTGCATGCTTTGAGCGTCGGGAAAGCCATTTTGTCGCATCCAATGTACTACTTGCAAGCTGCGCATGCCGTGGTGGCAATGAACGACGATTCTCTGGCCTTCGAATTCATCTAGCCTTATGTGAACTTCGGGCCACTGGCTGGTTGGCAGCAAAACTGCCCCTTCGATCTTCGCGAGCTCAAACTCCTCTTGCTCGCGACAATCGATCAGCACGATTTCCGATTGATCTAGCAGTTGTTTTGTCTTTGCTGGACTGATTTCAAGTGCATCCATTGCTAAACTATTTCTTATCATCCGAGCCAGTAGTCGAAATACTACGACCAGATGCGTTCTTCTTCGTGTCTCCGATTTTGGAGAAGGCCAAGATTGTATGCGACTCGTACTCCTCGCCCGGGTGTAAGACAGTATTCGGGAACTTCTCTTGGTTAATTGAGTCGGGAAAATGTTGTGTTTCTAGACAGCAAGCGCTTCGCAGACCATACGTCTCGCCGCCCTTCCCCTTATCGCCTTTGAGGAAATTACCCGAATAAAACTGGATACCTGGTTCTGTTGTGATGATTCGCATCAATCGTCCAGACTCTGGCTCGGCAAGTACGGCTGCCAGACGATACTTGCCTTTGCCTGGTGAGTTTAACGCATAGTTGTAATCGAATCCGAGAGCTTCGGTACCGACCAGTTCATCAATGTTCTTGCCAATCTTGGTCTGCTTGCGTAGATCGAGAACAGTTCCTTCAACATCTTTCAATTCACCGGTTGGAATCAGGGTCTCATCCGTAGGCGTGTACTTGTCCGCATTGATACGAATGCGGTGGTTCAAGATGGTCTCACTGCCCTGTCCAGCCAGATTGAAATAAGCGTGATTGGTCAGGTTGACCGGTGTCGCCTTATCTGTGGTCGCGCTGTAGCGGATGCTCA
>PKCQ01000195.1 GCA_002862265.1 Planctomycetaceae bacterium
ACTTATGAAGAGTTTCAATCGAAACCATAAAGTTGTTTTCATGTGGATGGGCTGGCTATATATTCGTCTATGTACGTATACGCTGTTGGGCCTTTCTGGTTCATCGATATGGATCGACTATAGAAAGAGTATTGTTGTCATGCGCTACGATATCTTCTTCGTGTCGCACTTGCGCTTGGTCGAGGCAGTTCCGACAACTCGGCTTTGGACTGGACACCGCGCCCCCTTTCGAAATCCAGGTCGTTTAATAGCATTAAAAGAAGCCTCTGCTTAGTCGTTATCGTCCTGATATCCGTTAAACCTTAACGGCAACCCATGAATGCGGCGTACATTGGCTGCAACTCGACAGGCTCGTGGGGCTTTTGCTCTTGGACTTGGAATCATTGTGATTGCGAAGACGTAGTGAGGCGACGTGATGAAGATACAATGGCGCAGAATCTGAGGCTCCGCGTATCAACATTCCCGTTTGGGATTACCGAACTCAATGGCTAGCTTTGAAATACCCTTCGTGAAAGTTTGCGGTATCACGCGCGAGGAAGATTTGGCTGCCCTGGAGCAATGTAGTGTAAATTCAGTGGGGATCAACTTGGTTTCGACGAGTCCACGCTGCATTGAAATCGACGCAGCAAAGGAATTCTGTCTTAAGGCCACTGAACTGGATATTTATTCGGTGGTGGTTTTGCGTAATCCAGAGGACGCTCTACTGAGGACTGTTGCGCAAGACCTTCGACCGGATGCAATCCAATTACATGGAAGTGAAGGTCCCGAGAGGCTGAGCGACTGTGGAGACTGTGGCGTCATTAAGGCCCTCTCTTGGTCGGGACGAGATGAAGAATTGGAATTGGCTGAGTCTTGGTGCAATTATATGCAAAAAAATGCGGAACGTCGCGAGCAGTTTCGAGCATTCTTGGTGGATGCCTACGCACCTGTCGAAGGTGGTGGAACTGGCAAGCAAGCTAGATGGGATCTATTGCACCCGCGGCCGGAGATCTTCTCTGACTTCCCCTTGATCTTGGCGGGGGGACTCAACCCCAACACGGTCTACGACGGCATCTTGGAAACCTGCTGCGACGGCGTCGACACGGCCAGCGGTGTTGAGCTGGAGCCAGGCGTTAAATCAGAAATTCTGATGCAGCAATTTGGCTTGGCAGCGAACCATGGCTTCGCCCGCAAATGGTGAATCGTCGGTAACGTAAGTCGTCGAGACTTTTGGCGGCGGGTTACCCTCGCAGGGCTAGTCAGAATTGCAGCGAAGGAAGAAACTCTTTCCGGCCTGCAATAAAAAAAGAGAGTGATGAGTAACCATGGCGGACCGCGCGGGGTGAAATTTTGATTAGCCTTGGTGACTAGGCTGCCCGCTGATGAAACTGGGGATTCTGACTAAAACTTAGAGCTAACTCGCAACCGCTATTCATCTCTTCCCCAAGGATTCAACCATGCCGCGCATTCGAGCTTTTCGTGGACTTCGCTACAACTTGGCGCAGGTTGGCTCGCTGAGCGACGTCATCGCTCCTCCTTATGACGTCGTTGATGGAACTTTGCAGCAGCAGCTCTATGACAACAGCCCTTTTAACTTCATTCGACTTGAACTGACGAAACGAGAAGACGAAGAGGGAGATGAGAACGCAGTTTACGATCACGCTGCGACTTTGTTTCGGCAGTGGATTCGCGATGGAGTCCTGCAGCACGAACCGGATCCTGCAGTCTACGTCTACCATCAAATCTTCAATTATCTAGGCGAGACTTACACTCGACGCGGATTCATGACTCGAGTCGAACTTGTGCGTTTTGGCGAAGGCAACATTTATCCGCATGAACAAACTCACTCGAAAGCGAAAGATGATCGCTTACGTTTGACTCGTGCATGCCAGGCCAACATGAGTCAGATTTATGGTTTGTATCCTGATCCCAGTAACGAAGCACAGAATCTTCTCGAAGAGCATGTTATTGGAACCGCAGCTCTCGAAGCCGAGGATAACCTGGGCGTAACGCATCGTCTTTGGCCAGTGACAGACCAAGACTTAATTAGCAAAGTCGCTGCCTTGGTGGAGGACAAACCTATGTTTGTAGCTGACGGTCACCATCGCTACGAAACCGCATGCAACTATCGGGATGAGTTGGCGGAGCAAAATGGTGGTTCGTTGCCTAGTGATCATCCCGCCAACTTTGTCCTAACGATGGTAATGAGCATGGATGATCCTGGGTTAATCGTTTTGCCCACACACCGACTTCTAAATGGCGTGCAAGAACTCGATTCTGATGAACTTCGGTCCCAGTTAGGTGATGCCTTCGATTGCGAAGATGTTGGAAATGGACCTGAAGCGGCGCATGAGGTCTGGAAGCAGATCGAAGAATTGGACGACCAGGGTGCATTCGGTTTGTTTACGTCCAAGGATCAAAAGTGGACGTTGGTAATGGCCAACTCCAACACGGCCGCGAAGATGGAAGAAATCGCAGGTGATCAAAGTGGCGATTGGCGCAGCCTCGGGGTCGCGATGCTGCACGGCCTGATTATTGACAGACTGCTCGGAATGGAAGGACATCCAAAGCCGAATTATGTCCACCTAGTTGACGAAGTCGTCGGTGGTCTGCAAGGCAATTTGGAAGGCGATCAAGAATACCAGTTCGCTGCCCTGGTCATGCCAGCCACTGTCGAGGACATTCGAAAGGTGAGTCTTCATGAGGAACGGATGCCAGCCAAAAGTACTTACTTTTATCCCAAATTGCTCAGTGGATTAGTCGTGAATCCGTTGGATGCAAGTTAGTTGGTAGCTTTTCACGGCTAGCAATTGGTGTTTGGCTGTGAGCAGGAAGTTTTGCATGCCCGAAAAAGCAAAGCGATGATACGGCAGCTGAAGCACAGATCTAAACATGCCGCTCCCTAACGCGGAATTCTAACGCGGAATTCTCCGTTTAACGCTCAGCTGTGCGCGATCGCTTGCCCGAGCGGCGCAAGAGCTTGCCTTGCCCTCAATGTTTCACGCGAAACATGAAACGCTCGGCCTCTCGACTGGAGTGATCGAAACATCTTCGCGGCGCACTTCTCGCGACCCGGATACACAGTGCGACGATTCGGGTTACGCTAATGCATAGTGTTTCACATGAAACAATCGCTCAATTCAGCTGCTGGAGCTATCTCCCACGGAGTCATCGATGCCATCTCTTGTACTTCGAACAACTGCGTGTCTCATTGCGTTCTTACTTTCGATTTTTTTGTTTCTCGAAGGCAGTTCGCAGGCGCAAAGCGAAAGCAATAACCTGAAAGACTGGGACTCCAAGAAGCTTGCGGCGCGAATGAACGCCGCGGCGGATGCTCATGCGGGCACGGTGGCTTTCGCGTGTGCGATTGTCGACGACCAGGGACACACTCTATGCCGCTTTGGACGTGATGAGAAAAGTGTGATGCCGACAGCGAGTTTGATCAAGTTCCCTGTAATGATCGATGCCTATCTGCAATCCGAACAAGGCAAGGTCGATCTTTCGCAGATGATCGAGCTAAAGGCAGCCGACAAAGTTCCCGGCTCTGGCATATTGACCGAACACTTTTCGGCTGGTGCCTCCATTTCGTTGCGAGATGCCATCCGACTCATGATTCGATACTCGGACAACACCGCAACCAATCTCGTTGTCGACATGATTGGCCTTCCGAGCACCAGCCAACGGATGAAGAGTCTTGATTGTGCAGAGACCCAACTTCATTCGAAAGTCTACCGTCGCGATACGTCGATCGATGCTGCCCGCAGTCAGAGATATGGACTTGGTAGTACCACCGCTGCGGAAATGGTCGAGCTTTATGAGCGATTGCTGAATGGGGAGCTGGCGTCGAAGGAATCCTGCGAAGCGATGCTGGGGCATTTGGCGACCTGCGATGACGACCAGATGATCGCTCGTTATTTGCCGAGAGGGGTCAAGTGTTACCATAAGACGGGAGCAGTCAACCGCTCGCGCACTGATGCCGGCATAGTGCAGATCGGCAAGCATGCGTTAATCCTGTCGGTGCTCACGACCGACAACGAGGACTTGAGTTGGACGAAAGAGAACCGTGCCGAGACGCTCATCGCCAACCTGGCTCTCGAATGCCTTCGATTTATCGAAAAGAACACGGCGAAAAAGGAAGACGAAAGCACTCCTCAAGTGTTGGGGCAAGGAGATCATGGATTCTTGGTGGAAGCCTTACAACGTACTTTGAATCATCGAATCGATGCTGGGCTTTCAGTTGACGGAGATTTTGGTCCAGCGACAGCCGCCGCCGTTTCCACATTTCAAAAGGCAAAAAATCTCGAGGCGACAGGCCAGGTTGGCTCAGACACTTGGGCGGTTCTTGGGACGCTGATCACTCGAGATGCCCCTGTTCCAGATCCGAAAGAAATCAACTCTTTGGAAAAGCAGCGTCGCGTCGATCGAAGCCCATCGCTTGATTTGGCCGCTGCCCCAGAGACAACGGCCAGAGCTTGGGTGATCATCGACGGCGAGAGTGGCGAAAAGATCGCTAGCAAGAACAGTGAGCAGGCGCGGCACATCGCCAGCACGACTAAGTTGATGACCGCCTTGCTCGTCTTTGAAATTGCCGAGGCGGACCCTGCTGTTCTGAGGGAGATTGTTACCTTTTCGAAAAGAGCGGACGAAACACTCGGTTCGACATCAGGCGTTCGCGCGGGAGAACAGTTGCCTGTATCGGAGTTGCTCTACGGCCTGCTTCTTCCATCTGGCAATGACGCTTCAGTAGCGCTTGCTGAGCACTTCGGTTTTCGACTGGCGAAGTTGGATCCTGAGAAGGAATATACCAGGAACGCTGCGACGGCCTACGAGCTATTCATTGCTGCTATGAATCGTCGTGCGAAGGAGCTTGGGATGTACAACAGCCACTTCGAGAACACGCATGGGCTGACGCATCCCAAACATCTCTGCTCCGCTTCGGATCTTGCAACGTTGGCCCACCATGCACTTAAGAACGAACGGCTAGCGGAGTACGTAAGGACTCAGCAACGAGGTTGTCAGTTGCAGAGTGTAGACGGATTCAAGCGAAACGTGTTGTGGAAAAATACGAACCGACTGTTGACGCAGGAAGGATTCTACGGCGTCAAGACCGGAACGACTTCTGCCGCTGGTGCCTGTCTTATCTCAGCTGGCAGCAATGCTAGCAATAAGCGGGTCGTGGTCGTGCTAGGGGCGGCCAATTCGGATGCCCGCTACGTAGACACGCGGAATCTCTACAGATGGACGTGGCGTCAAGCTCTAGGTGAAAAGGCCCCGACGCAGTAAAGTGCTCGTGTGATTTTCGGCCCGCCAAATGAATTCCATCGTCTGAAAAACAGCATAAAAGCGCGATGCCAATCAAACGATGTAGCTTCCAATGAAGCGATGAAGAGATGCGCACTCTTGTGGATAACGATTTGGTAAGATTGCGTCTGTGACGCCAAGCACAGCTGAGCGATCGCACTTTCTCGATTTCAGGCAAATCCCCCTGTGTCGTACCGCTTGCGAGGGTTTCCAGCGTGCGGTTGTCGCGGGGCGGTTGCTTTGCATAGCTCTTCGTGGATTTTGGTCTGCGGCCGTGAACCGGACCACACTACTCCGGTGCTCCGCTGCAATTCGTTTGAAAAACAGTCGCTATTGGTCGCAAACGAGCCCGTCAGCTAGGATGGCTATTTGATGATCCACTACGATGTAGTAGTTACTGACAGGGAACCCAACTAGCGACGGACGCGATTCGTATCAAAAGCGATAACGAGTTTGAGACTCGACCTTCAAATAGCCACCAGGGAGAGATTCGAATGAATCTTAGAAATCAATATTGGTTAATTCTTGCAGCCCTTTTCTGCCTTCCAGCACCCGTCATTTTTGCTCAGGAAAAGGAGTCTGAAGTCGCTGATGAAACAGCTACAGACAAAAGCTCTGAGTCAACGTCGGACGAAGGCGAGGATGCGAATCCAGGGCAATCCAAACTGGATGAAGCCACCGATCTGAAAATCACCGCTCGCAATCCTGTAGACCTTGCGAAAGTAATCGAGGCCTGCGAGGAAGCGATCAAGCTTGGGCTTGATGAGGGGAATACTCGGCTGGCAAACAAAGTCCTTGCTGGAACCGCGCTGCAGCGTGCAAAAATTCTGCTTCAAGGGATGCCGCGAGTAATCAGTAATCCACGCGCACTCCGTGGCTTGCGTGACGAAGTGCTCAAAGACCTGAATCGTGCGACGAATGCCGACGCCAAACTCGCCGAAGCTTATGTGCTGGGGGCTCAGCTTGAGATGCTTCCGCCACCGGGAAATCGGAAGAAGGCACTTGAGAAAATCAACAAAGGGGTTGAGCTGCTTGAGGACGACAAAATGAAGTCCTCTGCTCTGCTACTTCGTGCCACCTTACGTGATAACGATAAAGAACGGCTGGAAGATCTCGACGCCGCAATAGAATCGAATTCGGAGAACGTCCAAGCATGGCAAGCAAAACTCGCAGTGCTTCAGGCCGGTGGGCGATTCGAGGAGATGTTAGAGGGAGCTGAAAAGCTTCTTGATCAAGATTCCGAGAACGCTTTTGCTCTACAAGCAGTCATCCAAGCCCTGATGAACTTGGAAAAGTCAGAAGCCATCATCGACTTGATGTCCGAGCGAATTGGAGAGAAGCCAGACAACAACACGTTTTATCGTATTCGCGCTCAGGCTTACATCATGGCCGAAGAGTCGGACAAGGCAATTGAAGACCTCAGCAAGGCTCTGGAGATCAACGACAGCGATCACGAGTCCTTGGTTATGCGAGGGCAAATCTATTTTGATGAAGGTGAGATCGAGAAGGCGAATCGTGATATTTCCGATGCACTATTGATCGAACCCAATTCTCTGCGTGGAGTTGTCATGCGAAGCCTCGTTGCTGCACGAGAAGAACGCTATGGCGATGCGATCTCCGACATGGAGTTGCTCGTTCGTAATCAGCCCAACAATCCTGGTTGGGTTATGCAGCTTGCGTCTTACTACCAAATGGACAACCGCCCACGCAAAGCAATCGCGTTGCTTTCGGAGTTGGTGAAACGTGACCCGAAGAACACCCAGGCGATTCGCTTGCGGGGCGATGCTCGACTAGCCATTAGCGAACACAAACAAGCGGTCGCCGATTATGAGCAAGCGATCAAGGTGATGGAAGAATCGGCTGGCGAAAGTGCCGTGGATGACAGAGACTACAGTGGCGCTCTCAACAACCTAGCTTGGGTCCTGGCCACCTCTTCGAAAGACGAGATCCGCGATGGCAAGAAGTCAGTCGAGTACGGATTGAAGGCTTGTGAACTGACTGACTACAAAGAAGCCCACATCCTCAGTACTTTGGCCGCAGGCTATGCGGAAAACGGAGACTATGAAAACGCCCGCAAGTGGGCGGCAAAAGCCGTGGAAGTTGGTGAGGCAGAGATTCCACCGAATCCTCAGGTCGATCAGCTCAAAGCACTGCCTGCCGCAGCAACCGCGATCAAGCAAGAGCAACCGAGCACGACACCCGACTTGATGAGCGATATCCTAGCCCTAGGATACCAACCGAGCCGAGCCGCCGATGCCCCGCCCGAATCGCAGCAACTGTGGCTTGAATTCGCCCAACCAAGTCATTGTACTGCGCAGCCTCATTTGCGTATAGCGCCGCCATTGCTTCGTCCTCCGGTATTATATACTCGGGTTTGGGCTCGAGCTTTGGTTCTTGCTCAGGCTCAGGCTCAGGCTCATCCTCAT
>PKCQ01000501.1 GCA_002862265.1 Planctomycetaceae bacterium
GAACGTTCGCGCGGGGGCAATCTCGGTGGCAAAAGTTTCTTACCACATTTAAGCCGAACAAAGAACTGGCTGGTCAGCTGCAAGTATTTGTCGATGAGGTCGATCACATCGAGATTGATAATCGTGATCGCAATGCTGCGGTGCAAAGGCTGGAATCGATGGATTACCCACTGACTGTGATTGGGATGCTTCTCGGTGTCGTCGCTTTGGGCATCAATCTTCAGTGGTCGGCGGCTGGAATCGGGGAAGAACAAGGCACCAAGTTCCACACCTCAGCAATTTGGCTGATCTTGGGAATGTCAGTGCTTGATCTAACCTGGACGATCCTTTCTTCGCAGGCAGGCCAGATGAGTGAGATGAACCCCATGGCATCGAAGATTATTGATTCGCCTTGGAAACTGGTTGTTTTCAAGGCGATCACCACATTGGGAGCTTGCGGAATCCTCTATCATTGGAGGCATCTTGGCAAGATTCAGCAAGCAGCTTGGTGGGCCACTTTGATCTGCGTCCTTCTGACTTTTCGATGGATCATGATGGGGTCTTTCATGGTCTAAGTCCTCAGGTTCTGTCGGCGTGTTCTGAGCTGTGTTCTGCGAGAGTTGGGTAGAATAGCCACAGAGGAAACACGGGTCCAATACAGATAACTCCAATCAGTGTTTCGTCAGTGTCATATCTGTGGCTGTTTCTATTCCCTTCTGCTCCTTACTCCTCAGCTCACGATGATTTTTGAAACCTCAAGACTGCTAGTTCGGAGGTTGGCAGAAACGGACTTTGACGCGTTTCATGAGATGCAATCTGATGCCGACGTAATGCGATACACTTCGGACGAGGTGTATGACAAAGCGGAGAACATTCGGCAGTTGCAGGATTGTATCGAGTGCTACAGTAAGCCAGACAATGACTTTTGGGTGTGGGCCATTGTTCGCAAATCAGATCAGCAGTTCGTGGGCACTTGCGCGATAGTTCCTAGCGACGGACGACCAGGAATCGGCTATCGTTTTCTGCGCAAACACTTTGGCAAGGGCTATGGACAAGAGGTCTGCGATGGCTTGATTGAGTATGGGATAGGTAAGATGAGTCTGTCTGAAATTGTTGCTTGGGTCGACGTCCGCAACGTGGCTTCGAGGAAGATTCTCGATCGTAGTCGCGTAATGTTTGTCGATGAGGTTCTCACCGAGGATGGCGCAACGGATCGTTTCTATCGATGGAGTGCTTCAGAAGGCGAATAGGTTGTGCTTCGTAACGGCACAGAGCGATTCGGTGAATGAAGGAACAATGGAAGAGAAGGGCTGAGATGAACTGGCTCTGTTCGATCAACCGCGAGACGTATGATTTAAAATTTCCAATTACGTTTGCCTTGGGAACCAAAGGCAGGCCTGAGTTGGGAGATAATAGTAGAGTCGATTGGGAGTTCGCCGAAACTGGAACGAGTTCAGATCAATAGAGGATGCCAACATCGCTGGCTATTAGCAGCGAGTCGATGAGAATTCAGTAGTGGCCTAGAACAAGATGTGGAGTACAGCGAATTACTGGTTTGATGTTTCAGTTGTCGTTGGGGTTTTGGCGATCGGAAACATATTGCCGGGGCATTTTGAAGAACACTTGCCGAAATGGAAGCGATTATTCAAATTGCTTGTGTTTCTAATCTTTGCGGTGTCTCTTTCCTATTTCAATCAGCGATGGCTTTTCTATTCCATCTTGCTTCTGTTTGCACTGGTGGCGGTCTACATTCATGTTGTCTGGCTGCCGAAGAATGGGATCAACGGCTGGACGGGAGAACCGAAAGAGAAGTATCTGGACTGGGTTAAGGGAAAAAAAGCCGCAGATCTGCCTCACGGCTTTTTTAGCTCAAGCGGGCTGGGGTGGGGAACTCAAGCACGAATTTGGTGCCGTGGCCGACTTCGCTTTGCACGCTGATGCGGCCGCCGTGAGCTTGGATGATCTTGCGAGCGGTCGGAAGGCCCAAGCCGGAGCCGCCATTCTTGGTTGTGTAGAACGGTTCGAACATTTTGAGCGCAGTTGCGTCGTCCATGCCTCGCCCGTTATCGATCAACTCCAATGCGACTCCGCGCGGAGTTGTGTAAGTACGAATGATGAACTGCCCTCGCTCGCCGTCCGCCATGGCTTCCATCGCGTTCTTGACGAGATTCATCAGCGAAGCTTGGATGGAATCACTGTGTAACAATACGCTAGGGAGATTCGAGTCCAGATAACGGAGGATCTCGATATGGTCGCGATCTGCCTGAGCCTGATAGAGTCGCAGAACCGCATCAATTTGTTCGTTTAGATTACCAGGCGTCATCTCTAGATCGCGCACACGCGCGAACCTGAGGAAGTCGCGAAGCAGGTTCTCCAGCCGCTGGCATTGCTGGCCGATCATGTCAATCTTAGCTTCGGCGCGTCGTTTACCGGGCCACTCCGTGTCGCTAAGCTCTTCGGATAGCAGCTCGGCGTTCATCTTGATCACCGAGAGCGGGTTTTTGATCTCATGCGCCAGCTCACCCGCCAGCTCTGCGAGCTCGTGGTATTGCTTGAGAAGTTGACTTTCATCCCCGTCGTCCAAGATCGAAACCTTATGTTCTTCATTCCGCATTCATGCGCAATGGGGTGGAGTTGTAGAATTTCAAAACGCTCGATTGGTCACTCGAGCCAGTTGCCGGCGCGTCGCATTGGTAAGGATTCACTTGCTGGCGTGTCCCTGTACTCGCTTCCTAGGTGGCTTTGACGGTGACCGGCAAGCGGTACCATGAGTTTTGCAGATATCCCTTGGCGTTCCAAGGCACCCTATACGGCATGAATCCGCCGCTGCTATCCTCTGCACGCACTACGATTTCTTTTGTCTCTTCGGTGACCTGAACGGAAGCCTTCCACAGTTGCCAGCAGAAATCGCTGTCTTCGCCAGTTAGCTCAGCCTTCTTCCAGCTCTTTCCATTGTTCACGGATACTTGGACATGTTTGACGCGACCACCGAGAATTCCAGAAGGTAGCACATAGCCGGCCAAGTCAGCCTTACCCGCCTCGAGCTCCGCGCCCTTTTCGTGGGAGCCCACCGCGGCATTGACGAGATAGCGGTAGATGGGCCCTGATTCGGACCAATCGATCGACTCGGTCTTCTTGACCAACTTGTATGCGTTGGCCAAATAGTGATTCGGAGATGTCACATCGCTCACCACAATCTTGCCTAGCCACTTTACACTGCGAGCACCAATGTATCCGGGTACAAGTGTTCGCAATGGATACCCGTGGTCGGCAGTGAGTGTTTCACCGTTCATCCCATAGCAGAGCAGGGCACCCACGTCGTCTCCTGCTCCCAGGGCTTTTTCGAGTGGAATGGAAGCGCCAAAAGGAATGATTCCATCGCCCTTGGTAATTTCGTCGAGACCTTTGAACCAAACGTGCTTAGCGCTAGCTTGAACGCCGGCCTTGCGCAGAATTTCTGACAATGCTACTCCGGTCCATGTCGCGTTGCCGATTGCGCCTGCGTCCCACTGCACGCCGCCTACTTTGCCTTCCTTGTTGAATTCAGCACGACGATTTCCAGCGCATGTAAGTGTTGCCGTGAGGGTATATTCTTGATGCGATTGGATGTCCGCCAGTGAAAGCGAAAGTGGCTTGTCGACCATGCCTTCGACGGAAAGTCGGAAAGTCTTGGGGTCGATCTTGGGATTAGGCGCGTGGCTACGGACGTAAAAGTGCTTGGTAGGCGTGATCCAGCTCGTGATCAGCTTGTTCAGGGCCGGTTCGGCATTGCGAGGGTCAGTGGTGCGAAAGATGAGATCCTTTTCGGGCGCTTGAGCCTGAAGTCCGTTGGTTTGTGAGACGCCGGCCAGCAATATTCCGCTGGACAGAATCATTTGGCGGCGGGTCAATTCTGGGGAGGAAGTCATGTCAGTTCTCGGAGGACGTCAGGATTTGGAGGTTGGCAATTATAGCTGAGGATATTTGCACAACCATGTTTTGTTGCTGGTATCAAGATTTGCGCAAGTTTGGCGGAACACAGGGGAAGCCTATCTCAATTCATTTAGATGGGATTTACAGTCCAGATGCCTACGCCACTTTTGGATTGATATGGGAGTGTTCTGGCACTCGTGTTAAACTTAGCCAGATTACCTGATTAGCCACTATGCTCAGATCAGTGCAATAGCAACTGAACGGGAAAAGGATTTCCTTATGAGTGCTCTACCGCAGACGAATTCTCGTAGCGTTAATCAAGCGAGTCCAGCCTCTCCGGCTGGCAAACTCAAGCTGCGCTGTCGCAGCCAGATTGTGATACCTGCTCGATTGTCCTCCAGCCGTCTGCCCGAGAAACTGCTCCTACGCGAGACGGGCAAGAGCGTTCTGCAGCACACGCATGAGGCAGCAAGTTCGGCTGCTCTTCCGGTGGGGATAACTGTAGCGGTAGATTGCATCCAGCTCGCTGACGAAGTGACGGCTTTCGGAGGCAATTATGTGCTCACGGATCCTGAGTTACCTAGTGGTACGGATCGCGCTTTCGTTGCTGCCAAGCAATTCTCCAACGTCGAAATTGTGGTGAATGTCCAAGGCGACGAGCCTGAGATTGATGGAGCCGCGATCGATCAAGTAATCGAGTTGCTGCAGACGGACCCGAGCGCTGATGTGGCCACATTGGCAACGCCGATTCGTGAACAGGAAAAAGTTTTTGATCCAGCTTGTGTGAAGGTCGTCCGAGGGCATGACAATGAGGCGCTCTACTTCAGTCGTAGCCCGGTGCCGTTTCCACGCGATTGGAAGCCGGAGATGCTTCAGGAAGAACCGCCGTTGTTCTTACAGCATATCGGGCTCTACGCTTATCGATATGATTTCTTGATGCACCTGCATGAGTTGTCGGCCAGCCCATTGGAGGACACCGAGAAATTGGAGCAGCTTCGTTTCTTGCAGGCCGGAAAGAAGATCAAAGTTGGCTTGGTTGATGAGGCCCCCAAAGGCATCGATACGCAGGCTGACTACGATGCTTTCGTTCTCCGGCATTCAATGCAAGCACGCGGCGCAAGCCAATGAGTCACGTCGAGGAGTTCGTCAAGAGCTTCGGTACTGGAACTAGATGCTCCACGTTCAGGGGCTCTAGTGCGAGCCGAAAGAACCCCTAGCCAGACCGCGTTTACGGTTGATCGTTACGCGATTCTTCGAAAGGCTTGACGTCAAGAGCCGAGTGGGTATCAATGTGTCCTTCTTTTCCGCATAAACTATTCTGAATCGCAATGGTATGACTGAATCATCGCCTCCTGACGTCAGCTTCCGAGAACTTCAATCGTTGATTCGAAAGATGTATTTCGAGAAGGACGAAGAACGCGGGGTGGACGGCACCTTCATGTGGTTGATGGAAGAAGTTGGCGAGCTGGCGGCAGCTTTGCGACAGGGCACCCATCAAGAGAAGTGCGGGGAGTTCGCCGATGTGATTGCTTGGTTGGCCACAATCGCGAATGTTGCTGGAGTTGATCTCGGCGCTGCACTGCACGACAAGTACGGCAGTGGTTGTCCTGGCTGTGACAAGTTTGTTTGTGATTGTCCGATTGACGAAAAGCCGTAGGTCAAGTCCCAGCATTTCAGCCGTCTCGCCGCTAGCCGCGGTTCTACCGGCCTAGAAGGCAGCTAACGCCGCAAGGGTTAACTCACTCCTTGCCAACGCCGCGGCCGTTGCTGTACATGCGATTGAAACGTTCTAGCTCGTCCGTGCTGATCACATTATCCAAGTTGTAGTCGATGTGAGTCATGTAAAGTGTCACGTTGCCGTCACCGTTCTTGTTTAACTTCTTCACGTCGCCAAACATGTTGTTCAGGAAAATTCCGGGGCGAGTGCTGCTGTTTCCCAGCGGTTTGGGTGTGACTGCGAACTCTTGGGTGACTGGGAAGCAAAGCGTTTCCGCGTCGTCGCAAACAACGTAGTGCAGCTTAATTTGGATCGGCCCAAGATTTCCCTTTGAGTCAAAATCGACTAAGAACATCCGGGGGTCGACATCGGCGTCTACCTCGACTTTGGGACCTTTGAGCTTCGTTTCTGCAAAGCCCATTTCCTCCGGCGCAGTAATCTCGACTCGCACCCTTCCCGCCGTATTGTTCCAACGCGTTCTATAGATTGGGTCGACATAAAACCCGAGATACATCTGGTACTTACCGTCCACCTGTTCTTGTGTCATCTCTGCACGCAATTTGACGTATAAAGGCCGGTTGTCGCCGATTGGCTTATACTCCAGCTCGATGGTAGTTAGGCCGCGCGGGAGCTTGATTGGGTTGGCAACACCGCTGCTGACTTTTCGTGGCTCTGGACGAAAGCGAACTGGCAGATCCTTGATTTTAGTTGGATTCTCGACGGGGCCGACCAGCTCGATGAGATCCGCACGCAAAGTACGCGGATTACTCCAGAATCTCTCCCGCACAAATTTACCTTGTGGATCTAAGATAAATTCGCCGTTGTAGGTACCACGAAAGGCCTTGGTGGCTGCGTCGTCCATGGTGTCACATAGCCATGGAATTTGAGTCCCGGTCATGCGACGCGCTTCAGCGACGTGCAACAACCGCTCTGTCAGGTCGGCTGGCTCTTGGAAGTTGTTTGTTTCTGGATGCGCGAGGCGTTTGTAGATGTAGTAGAAGTTAACTTGATCTTTGTAATCACGATAAACTGTCTCCAGACCGGAGACATTTCTAAGGAAAGGCGCTCAGGTGAGACAGCCGAACACCACGACCGTGTACTTTCCTTTTGCCCTAGCAAAACTGAAGGGACGACCCTGAGCGTCGAGGAGCTCAATGTCTGGCTTTTGTCCGATCAGATTATTGCGTTTGAGAAATCGCTCATTGTAGCTCGTTTCGAATTCGGGCTGCTGCGCATTTGCGAATGAGCCGGCGAGGCTCACAAGCAGGGCGACGACCAAGCAGATTGACTGTTTTGCATTCATCATTGATCCATTGGTGCCGAAATGACTCGCGTGCGTGACAAGGTACCAAACCGTAAATCAGCCGGACCGTTTGCTCAACGTAAAAGCGGGCGTGAGCGTGAATTCTCTTACAGGTATTATGTCCAAGTGTCTATTCCTGTTGACTTGAGAATTGCTGCCGGACGACCCTTCCGTCGCGCCCTCCCACCGCCAAGCTGCCGTCAGGGTGAAGTGCAAGTGAGTAGGCCCAATCAGAGAAGGCGCGTTTGGATTCCTGCTGTAAGATCTCAACCGTGTCAGGATCGATCGAGTAGACGACACCATCTTCGCAAGCAGAAAAAATTCTCGTTCCAGTTTTATTCCAGCAAATGTCCAGGGGCTTCGATGGTAGTCGGGCAAAGCGGACCAAGCGTCCGATGCTTGGTTGCCACAGACGTATCGTCTTGTCTATGCTGGCCGAGGCAATCATGGGCAGAGGCGCTGCTCCGGGACGGAGAGCGAGCTTTCGGACAGCTTGTTTATGGTTCGTCAGACTCCTCAAAACTGTGCCATCGGCCCAATTCCAAACTCGAATGCTTTGGTCCAGACCGCTGCTGGCCAGGAGGTCTTTTAGAGGCAGGTAGCAAAGAGTGACAACTCCGCGCGAATGGCCTTCAAGACGCCGCTGGATCTCTCTGGAAACGACGTCGAGTTCGGCGATTCCATAGTCCAAGCTGGCGCTGATCACCGAAGTATTGTTCACCCAGCAAAGCTGCATGGCGACGTCCTCGTGGGCTTCGACCGGCTCCGGCGC
>PKCQ01000499.1 GCA_002862265.1 Planctomycetaceae bacterium
AGTCTGGCTGATCGTCTGAACATATCAAAAGAACGAGTTCGACAACTGGAAAAACGTGCTCTCGAAAAGTTGCAATTAATGGCGCTACAAAATCCTCCTCAGCTCACTGACTCGGCCGTTGCCTCCCTTTCCTGAACTGGGTGGAGAACGGGGGGCAGCGTCTCACTGCTTTCTATGCGTTCGTCCAACATCGGCGGACGATCGACACGAGCCTTAGTTTTCTCTCGAATTTCCCCACGCCTCGCGACGATGAGAGTACCCGAAAGAATCCAGCCCACTTTAGAGCCCCCAGCGTTACTGAATGAGTCACCTTAAGATTGCGGTTAGCGGATCGAGCGGTTTTGTCGGTTCTTCCGTATGCTCTGCACTTCAGTCGACCGGTTACGAGGTTGTTAAGCTTAGCCGAAGTCAGGGCGATACAGAGAGTATCATCAGCTGGTCACCAGCCGAAGGCATAAAAACCCCGTCGCGCCTAAGTGGCGTGGATGCGCTCATTCATTTGGCAGGGAAAAGCATCGCCTGCCGCTGGACACCAGGTGCGAAGCAAGAAATTCGCAAGAGTCGCGTCAATGCAACCCAAATCCTAGCAGAGCAGATCTCTGCATTGGATTCCCCCCCGCCCGTTATCATATCTGGGTCTGCCACCGGGATCTACGGCTCGCGTGGAGATGAAGTACTCGACGAATCTGCTGTACTAGGCGACGACTATCTTGCCATGATCGCACAGGGCTGGGAGTCTGCTTGCGATCCCCTCAAAGATCGTGGGCTAAGAGTGGTGCACCCTCGCTTTAGCATGATTCTCTCAGCCAGCGGAGCCGCACTTCAGAGCATGCTTCCCATTTTTCGATGGTGCCTCGGTGGCAAAATCGGGTCTGGCAATCAGTATTGGCCCTGGATTTCGCTCGATGACTGCGTTAGCGGCATCTTGGCGTCGTTACACCGCAAAGAATTGCACGGAGCCATCAATTTTGTTGCGCCAGAAAGTGTCACCAACGCTGAATTTACCCAAGCTTTGGCCAAAGCGATTAAGCGACCGGCATTCTTGCCCGCACCAAAATTCGCCTTGCGACTTCTGATGGGTGAAATGGCGGACGCATTGTTACTTAGCAGCTGCCGAGCCCGCCCCAAGCGATTGCTCGACGCCGGATTCGAATTTGCTGATCCTCAATTGGCAACCTTTCTTGAAAAGACTTACCGAGTTGCCAAGGCTCGTTGGGCGGCGCAAAAAAAGTGCGGGAGGCAATGACTACCTCCCGCGTTTCGTTCAAGCTATGCCTAAGGCGAGCTACCTAGGCCGACTGCATCTCGCGACGAACTGTCATCAGCAGTTTCTTGGTCGCCTTGATTCCCGCATACTCGTCCAACTTGCGACCTTCATACTCGATACCCACAAAGCCTTTGTAGCCCGCGTCCAAAACAATCTTCATCATCTTGCGATAGTCAGTATGAATTTCGTTGCCCTTGTCATCAAAGTCATGACTCTTAGCACTAACCGCCTTCGCTTGTGTCATCAACTCTTCCACGCCCTTGTAGCGATCGTAGTTCTCGTCTTTGCTTACTCGGAAGTTACCGAAGTCAGGTAACGTCCCACAGTTGTTCATCCCAACCATTGCGATAGTTTCAGACAACCATTTGCCATTTGAACTTAGGCCCCCATGGTTCTCAACAATGACGTTGATCTTGTGGTCGTTGGCGAACTCACTTAGTTTTCGCAAACCATCTGCGGCCAACTTCTGAGAATCTTCCCAGTTGTTTGTCGATTTCGCGTTGACTCGAATCGAGTGGCAACCCAAGAACTTAGCAGCTGCAACCCACTTGTGATGATTCTCAACAGCTTGCTTTCGCTTGGCTTCATCTGCGTCACCCAATGCACCTTCGCCATCGATCATGATCAACAGGCATTTTACGCCCAAGTCATCATGACGCTTCTTCATTTCCGCCAAATACTTTTCGTCCTCAGCTTTGTCCTTGAAGAACTGGTTCACGTACTCGACCGCATTAATCTTAAATTCCTCTTTGGCGGTTTTGGCGAAATCCAAGTTGTCTAACTTGCCGCCAAATATTGCTTTGTGCAAAGACCACTGTGCAAGCGAGATCCGGAAGGGTTGCTTTTTGCGTTTCTTCTTTTCTTCTTGCGCCGTGCCTAGTTGGCTCATTGCAACAGTCGCAGTTCCAGCTGCACCAATTTGAAGAAAGCTTAGGCGTCCAAGGTTAAGTGACATTTTAGATCCTCGTAATATCTCGGATGGATGGATGGGGTTGAATTTTAGGTGGTAGGAACACACTCAGCTGGACCGTCGATGTGTCATCAGACGAACAACAGAGCACATTCAAGTTTGAAGGAGTCTACGCGACCGACGTCCATGATATTTGCTAACGAAAGTGCCTGCAATGAAATCCGTCTGCCAGACCCAACAGAATCGAACTATATCGCCCTGAGTTGATCCCGCATCTCTTTCGCAGCCGCAGCTACCGCGGTCTGCCAATCACTTGCAGAATTATCTTTTTGGTAAGCAAAGATGATGCCGCGAGAACTGTTCACAATCGCTCCGGTCGAAGTCCCGTCGATCAATCGAAACCCGTGTTTAACGTCTTCGACCGTGCCACCTTGCGCTCCAAAGCCGGGAATGAGTATCCAAGCATGAGGCATCTGAGCCCGCAGCTCGGCTAGCTGCGCGGGATAGGTAGCTCCGACCACAGCACCCGTGCTGCCCATTCCGGATTCTCCAGTATGACTAACTGCCAACGATTCAACATGCTCGGCAACATGCTCATAGATTGCTTTGGAATCGCCCGGCTCACCAAACTGCAGATCTTGCAAGAAGCCACTTCCGGGGTTACTTGTCTTGACAAGCACAAAAACTCCCGCTCCGTTATCCGTCGCAGCCTGATGAAAGGGAGCAAGCGTGTCATCGCCCAAGTAGGGATTCACCGTCAGAGCATCACATTGCCACGGCGACTCGTAACCGAGATAGGCTGCCGCATAGCCTTGTGCAGTAGACCCAATGTCGCCGCGTTTTCCGTCCAACAAGACAATCAAGCCGGCTTTGCGAGCATGCTGCACAATCCCCCAAAGAGCTTGCATTCCGTGGGGACCTAAATTCTCAAAAAATGCCGCCTGAGGTTTTACAACTGGAGAATATTCAGCGACCGCATCAATGACTTCCTGGCAATAGCGTTGCGTCGCCCTAGCGACAGCCTGCAAGTCCGTAGGAGAAACACCCTGCCTAATGCTGTCCGGCAGGCTTTCCCAACGCGGGTCTAACCCAACACAAACGAAAGAGTCCTTTTCCGCGCAACTCTTTGCCAATCGATCACCAAAGTGGGAATCCATCCAACCCTCGACCAAAACTACTATTCACAGATTCGCGGCTCAGCGCGCCGCCTAGGCTCAACAGTTTATGCGTTCAACTGCCGAACGGAACCCGGCACAACCGACTGTCCCGTTTCAGCCGACTGGATTGCGGCAAAACATAGAGCCAAACTCTCAAGGTTGTCACGCGCGTCGATTACACAAGGACGTTTTTCCTCGATCGCACACAGCAGCTCTCCCATGGTGCCATGAAAACCATCTGGGAACCACTTACCTTCGAGTGTAGGAGACCAGGTCCCCTGCGAATTGGTAACAAACAACGCCTGATCTTGGTTGCCAGAACCATAGCTGTGTAGAACGCCTTCAGTGCCGGACAGGAATGTCTTTTCGTGTGATCCATGTGGAACTGCCGCATCAAAGGCAAGTGTGGCTTGGCCCTCCTCAAATTCAATCGCCGCTTGCCCCAGCAAATCCGGCTTCAGCTGCTGACCGGGCACGCGCTCGTTGGAAGCAAAGACTCGTTTGGCTTTACCAGGCAAGAAGCAACGCAGCATATCAAACCAATGAATCGCATAGTCATAAAGGATAAGATGCTTGACGTTCTCAAACTCAGTTCCGGCAACCCATGTGTGGTCCCAGTGACAGCCCATATGAGCACCAAACACTTGCCCGATGTGGCCACCTTGAGCCACCAAGCGGGCGAAGCTAAAGTGCGGCGCCCAGCGGCCATTTTGATTGACAGCCAGATAACGATCTTGCTCAGCGGCGAGATCAACCAATCGCTGTCCTTCATCCAAGTCAAGCACGAATGGTTTTTGGCTGAGCACGTGTTTGCTGGCGCGTAAGCTCGCTTCTATAATTGGTGGTCGCTCTGGCGGATGCGTGGTTATATCGACGACTTCGATCGAATCAAGCTTTAACAAGTCACGATAGTCTTCAACAACTTGAGCATCCGGAAAGAACTCTTGTTGCCTTTTCTTCGCCGCATCTAGGTTAAGATCGCAAAGCGCGACGACTTTAAAGCCCGCGTCGCGATAAGCCATCAAGTGGTACTCCGTGATACCGCCGCAGCCAATCAAACCGATCTCGGGTCGATAAACCTTCGGAGAAACAGGGCGATAAGGCAAACTTGCCAACACACCAAGATCACTCATCGCAACTAACTTCGTATAAAAACTCATCGACAGCCATTTTAGCATCACTCGGTTGCTTGATTGAGCCAAGCGAGATTCTGAGCAAGTTGGCGACTGGGACAGGTAGCTTAGAACCGCAGGTCAATTGCTCCGTCTTGGCGATCAATCAAAGAAGTAGTACTGTCCTCGATGGCTTCAAGCTCTTCGCGGCTATCCTCGATGATTTCCGCAGTTTCCGACTCGACTTCCTGGATGGAATCCCCCAATCCTTCCATGGATTCCATAGTTAGAGACTGCCCGCCAATCTCGACTTCTCCTGCATCACTCAAGCTAGAACCGACGCGTCCCGAAGTAAGATTGCCTCGTTGCCACTTGCTTCCCCGTGCTCCATAGTTGTCGATTGGGCCAGGAGGACAAAGAGTACAGCCTGTCGATAGACCAATACATGCAATGATGACCGCTATCCAAGCGCGAGTAGCCATAATCCGTTTCTCTTGCCAAAAGATTTTCACGTGGAGAATTGCAAAACTGATTTCCGTGTTTCTCTCGTATCGGACGTCGCGTCACCAGAAGTTTGGCAAACTTTAACGATCAGGCAGACTTCCTGGCTTCGTATTGCTATCAAAGATGCAGCAAGCCAGGACAAATCAAAGTTTCGGTCTCGGCTATTCCCACTGCGGCCCTGAAAGGCAGAGCACGTGCACAAAGCTCATTTCACCAGTGGTCATTTACGGCCATATACTCGCGAATTCCTGTTGCATCACCGTGACCTGCGACGCGTACTCATCCTCTGAAACACCGAGGGCTTCGAGCCAACTATCGAAATTTTGAACGTACCTCTCGCTTGCATGATGCTGCGATCCACTCTTCAGTTTTGTAAATACTAGCGACAAAGTCTTACTTATTCTGAACCTTGTCAGCCAGAAGCATCTGATTCAAGTCCTTGACAGGGCTGAGCTGAATTTAACCTGGGGCGAGAATCGCATCCGTGCTGTGGAAACTGTTCCCGACTCGGCGATACTCCATGGCAAGCTACACGACTCGACATGGGAGTCAGAGATATCGATGTTTCATGCATCCACCCAAGAGAGCACGTCGTGAGCCTGGAAAATCGGCTACACACAAAAAACTTCTACGGGATCGTCCTGCCGACCATATTGCTGCACGAAGATGTAAGTACGATCTTCGCTGTGGTTCATTTAGGGAACCGCTTCAACGTACAATTTTTTTTCGCATACTGCCGTCAGCAGCGAAGAAGCAGGTCGTGGAGCTAGACATTCCCAAGTTTCAGTTAAACGCAAGGTTGATCGTTCTAACTGAATGGATCACGACGAACTGCTAACGACCTGAAAGACCGCCTGAGCCAGTGCCCGACTACTTGCCAATCAAGAGAGCATTGACTTCTTTGCATCCATTTGACGATTCCACTGTTTCAAGACACGTTTGGCGCTAGCCGTCAAAGGTAGCTCAGCTGCCTCACTGGGCTTGAACCATTTCCAATCCTCTTCGCCGGAGGGCAGCTTATCGTCAAGCTCCGCAGTGTAGCAATGCAGCTGAATCTTGTACTTGGTGACTGCATGCTTCAACGAATGAAACCAGCTATTGCAGACGAAACTAAGTGAGAACCTGCTCCGCAACTCCTCTTCCAGTACCTCCTGAATCGGAGTTAGACTTTTGATCTGCTTTTGGTTCTTCAGAAACTTGGGCAGGGCAGCGCGAGGAAAATCCCACAGGCCTTCCCACCATTCCCCCTTCTGGTTTCGACGCAGCAACAGCTTGCCCTTCCGCTGAACAGCGACGAGCACGTGACTCTGATCGATGTATTGCTTCTTTGCCTTGGGCTTGGGAATACGATCCTGCAAGCCATCGTGAAAAGTCGGGCAGATTTTGGAAACGGGACAGCTCGTGCAGCTTGGTGATTTTGGAACGCATACCTGGCTCCCCAATTCCATAGCAGCTTGGTTCAACTTGCCAGGGCTCTGCTTCTTGACGGCTACCAGTTCAACTGCAAATTCCCAAAGCTTTGTTTGAGATTCGCGTTTCGTGACATCCTCTTCGAATTTGATCAAGCGACTGAAGAGGCGGATGGTGTTAGCTTCGAGAATCGGACTTGGCAAGTCGTAAGCAAAGGAAGTAATCGCACCCGCGGTGTAGCGTCCCACCCCAGGCAAATCCAGCACTCCTTCCAAAGTGCTCGGGAACTGTCCGTCCAGTTCCTCGACGATTCCTTTGGCCGCCGCGTGCATTTGTCGGGCGCGGCGGTAGTAGCCAAGACCAGCCCACAGTGCGAGCACCTCTTGTTCGTCGGCCGAAGCCAGTGTCTGCACATCGGGGAAGGCAGCTAAGAAGCGGTGATAGTAGTCAATGACGGTTGCAACTTGAGTCTGCTGCAACATGATCTCACTGATCCAAATCCTATAAGGATCTTTCGTTTCGCGCCAGGGTAAGTCCCGATGCGACTGATCGTACCAATTCTTCAACTTGGATCGAAGTGAATGCCACCAAGCTGCGTCTCGAGTCCCGTCGGACATCCTGTCTATTTTTCTTCCTGCAAGACAACCGACAGATCAAGCTCTTCAGTATATCGCCTGACTTTGATTGAGATTTCGTCACCTGCCATGTACTTGGACAACTCTGCTCGGATCTCAGTAAAGCTCGTCACTTTGGTTCCTTGAATCGACTGCAAGTAGTCATTCGGTTGTATGCCAGCCTTTTCTGCTGCCGAGTCAGGCTCGACTTCACCGACTTGAGGTCCGAAGCCGTTGGAGCTGATTCCCAAGAAACCACCGAGACCAAATTGCATCCGAGGACCGTCCAGTTCAGCTTGAAGTTTTTCGAATCCTTCGCGCGTGATTTTCGTGCCCTGAATCTTCATTGAAGTTGTGACAGGTAAATTCTTCAAGATTTCAACGGCTCGGTCATCAATCTCCATGTAGAGCAAGCCGAGGTGATCTAGCTTATCCAATTCAGTCAACAATTCCAGGTCCTCAGCCTGCAATCTAACGTTCTTAAGCTTGAGCTTCGACAGCCGCTTCATTTTGACAACCGCCTCCAGATGCCGACGGTCAATATTCGGTCCTTCCAAGCACACGGTCTCAATCGATTTGATCAAAGCACAACCAACGAATCAATGGGAATCTATTGAACCTGCATGACAACAATACAACGAAGTACAACGCAATACATAAATCAAGGATTCACAATTCCTTAACAAAAACTATCACGTGGGATA
>PKCQ01000163.1 GCA_002862265.1 Planctomycetaceae bacterium
CGGACTTGCAGGCGATCTGGCCCGAGCAAACCTTGCCGTTGCGACGAGCTAGCGAAGTGGGGCATCAACCATCCCTGCAAGCAACCATGGAGCTCCAAGCCCTTTTGCGCAAACGCAAGAAGGACGCACACGCGAGTCCATGGCTCAGACGCGGTTTGGCAACCCTAGGCGTGCTTGCGTGTCTGGTGATCGGGTTGATCGTAAACTTCGAACGACCGATTGAGGTTCCCGATACAAAGGCATGGCGCGGCGTGCCTCAAATGGAAAACGCTAAAGCACAGTTTCAGTATGCTCTTGTTAGTGAGCAGATACCTGCATCACGCGATGATAAGTGGGAGGCGGTCGAGCACTATTTTGCTCGTCCCAACGCAAGTGCCATCGACCGCTACTATATTGGCTTGGCCAGAATTCATCTGGCCCGAGTGCAACAACGCAAAACCGATGCAAACAGTGCCGTTTCCACGCTCGAGAGGACGATCGACGACCCCAACGCGGATAGTTTTGTAAAAGGTTACTCGCTCATCTCAAAAGCGATCATCCTGGAGGAAGAGGACAAGGGCGATACCGATGACGAGCAGGCGAAACTCTTTGAGAAGCTTGAGCGTATCGTCAAACAAGCTTATCAGATCTACGTCAATCTCGAAGAAGCTCAAGGCAGCCACTTTAAAGAGCAGATCGATTGGTTGCTTG
Source organism: Planctomycetaceae bacterium (assembly GCA_002862265.1). Taxonomy (GTDB): domain Bacteria; phylum Planctomycetota; class Planctomycetia; order Pirellulales; family Pirellulaceae; genus Aureliella. The sequence goes on from PKCQ01000163.1 coordinate 691, forward strand.
AGTACAGCTTCGCAGAGCGAACTCGCAAGATTTGGACCAGTGAAACCGGGTAGGAATCTTTCTGCGATTGGCTAATTAAGAATTGACGGGCCACGGATGGAAAAGCTGAATGGCGAACGATTGGATTCGTAGCGGATCTTAAATCTATGTTCGCTCTGAAGCAATCGTTAGCCTCAGATGCCTTTGGGGTAAGAACCGAGTACTTCGAGGCGTGGTGATTCTTGACGCAGTTTTTCGATGGCGGCTTCTACTTGCGTTGTGGCAGCGTGACCTTCTAGTTCAACGAAGAACAAGTACTCGGCTGGAGCGTTGGGCATGGGAAATGACTCGATCCACGTCAAATTTACGCTAGCTTTTTGGAACAGAACCATAGCGCTTGCTAATGCACCTGGGCGGTGTTCGAGTTGGAACATCAGTGAGGTTTTGTCGTTACCGGTTGGAGCATGCTTGTAATTTCCGATCACGGCGAAGCGAGTGAGATTTTGTGGGTTGTCCTCGATGTTCTTGTCGACAACTTGAAGGCCGTGATGAATCCCAGCTTCTTCACTGGCGATTGCGGCGATACTAGGTGTATTGGCGGCTTGCTTTGCGGCTGTAGCTGTGCTGGAGACTTCGGCAAGTTTCGCGTGCGGAAGATGTTCGGCCAACCACTGGCGACACTGTGAGATGGCTTGAGGCTTACTTTGGACTTCGACGATTTCACTGCGATCACAATTCGCCAATAAGCAATGGTGAATAGGAAGCAGAACTTCGCCACAAATGCGAGCAGGTGATTTGGCGAACATGCCTAGCGTGTCAACAATCCTACCATCGGTCGAGTTTTCGATTGGCACCACGGCGAAATCAGATTGTCCGCGGGCTACTTCTTGGAATCCAGCGGATATCGTGGTCACTGGATGCAGATTCGCCGCCATTCCGAAATGTTTGATGGCTGCTAGATAGCTGTAACTATAAATTGGACCAAGAAAACTAACCGACTTGGTGTCGACTGTGACGCGGCGCGTCAAACTGTCGACGTGACGAAGGAAGTAAGTCAAATCTTCTTGCGAGAAGCCACTAACTGCACTCAACGCCGCGTCCAGATTGGCGCTGGGCGAGTCCGCTTGACCTGGCTCACGCAAGAGCTCTGCTCTTTCCTTAAGCAAGGCAACAAAACGCCGATCTAGCTCGCTGAGCTTTCTTGCGTGTTTTTCGTAGGCTGCCATGTTGGCTCCCTTTGGCTCCGATCCGCAAATAAGCGGGCTTGGGCGTGCGGTGGATACGTCTGTCAAATTGGCAATTTCGCGGCCGTGGCCAAGACTAATTCACATCGTCGAGTCACTAAATCTTCGGCTCATAGATGCTGCCAAAACCCAGTCAACTATCCCTTCACGGGGCCTTACAAGCAACATAATCGCACCTTTCGCTTGCAATCTATGCGATTAGCCGTTGGATCGCCACAATTGGCACGCAGGTTGCTAAGTTTACTATCCCACTCCTTTCGAAGGCTCAAAAATGGCCGCGGAAAGTAGAGATGGAATTAAGAGCAAGAGAAGATCCACTGCTCGCTGCGAGAACTAATTCAGACTCGGCCAGCGGCGGAAAGTCGATAGGACATTGAAGGAGAATCCAAGTGGCACAAGGTGAAAAGATCATCGGCATTGATTTGGGTACAACTAATTCGGTTGTAGCCATCATGGAAGGTTCAGAGGTCAAGGTAATCCCGAACGCTGAGGGAAATCGTTTGACGCCAAGCGTCGTGGCTTACACGGATAAAGATGAAGTCATCGTGGGTGAGCCCGCACGACGCCAAGCAGTCACCAACCCGCGGCGTACGGTTTATTCGGCCAAGCGGTTTATGGGCCGTCGTCATTCGGAAGTTCAATCCGAAGAGAAGATGGTTCCTTACGAGGTAACGGGTGAGGCTAGCGAGTACGTCAAGATCAAAGTCGGCGATCAAGAGCTTACACCGCAAGAAGTTTCGGCCAAGGTTTTGCGCAAGCTTAAGGAAGCTGCGGAGTCTTACTTGGGGCACCGTGTTAGCAAGGCGGTGATTACGGTTCCTGCCTACTTCAATGATGCACAGCGTCAAGCGACGAAGGACGCCGGGCAGATCGCTGGGCTCGAAGTCGCACGTATCATCAATGAGCCCACCGCGGCCGCCTTGGCTTACGGTTTGGACAAAGAGCGCGACCACAAGATCGCTGTGTTTGATCTTGGTGGCGGTACTTTTGACGTCTCCGTTCTCGAAGTCGCCTCGACTGGCGAAGGCGAAAACCAGAGTAAGGTCTTTGAAGTTATCTCGACCAGTGGTGACACGCACCTCGGTGGCGATGACTTTGACGAAGCTATTGTGAATCACGTGGCTGACGAATTTCAGCAGGAAAATGGCATCGACCTGCGTAGCGATCCAATGTCGCTGCAACGTCTGCAAGAAGCCTGTGAGAAGGCGAAGAAGGAGTTGAGCACGGTTCCTGAGACCGACATCAACTTGCCCTTTATCACCGCTGATGCATCGGGGCCAAAGCACCTGCAATTGAAGCTGACTCGCTCGAAGTTCGAAGAGCTCGTCGATACCTTGATCGAACGCTGCAAAAAGCCAGTGCTTCAAGCACTGCAAGATGCGAAGCTCAGCCCAAGCGATATCGATGAGGTGGTTTTGGTTGGTGGTTCGACGCGTGTGCCTAAGGTGCGTGAAGTCGTCAAGGAAATCTTCGGCAAGGATCCTCACCAAGGGGTCAATCCTGATGAAGTTGTCTCGATCGGAGCTGCGATTCAAGGTAGCGTTCTGGCTGGAGATCGTAAGGACGTCTTACTGCTCGATGTGACTCCGCTGACTCTCGGCATTGAAACCGAAGGTGCAGTGATGACTTCTTTGATCGATCGCAACACGACGATTCCTGCGGAGAGGAAGAACACGTTCTCGACTGCGGCCGATAATCAGACTGCTGTGACCGTTCGCGTGTTCCAAGGCGAACGCAAGATGGCGGCTCAGAACCGTTTGCTGGGTGAGTTCAACCTCGAGGGTATTCCGCCTGCTCCGCGCGGTGTTCCTCAGATCGAAGTCAAATTTGATATCGACCAGAATGGTATTCTGAATGTATCGGCTCGCGACCTTGGCAGCGGTAAGGAAGCTTCGGTTCGCATCGAGCAGTCTTCCGGCCTTTCGAGTGACGAGATCGATCGCATGCAAAAGGATGCGGAAGAAAATGCAGAAGAGGATCGCCGACAGTTCGAGCTTGCAGAAGCTCGCAACAAGGGACAGCACTTGGTGTATCAGCTCGAGAAGCAAATCTCGGAGAACGATGACAAGCTGTCCGATGAAGACAAGGCGCCACTCAACGCATCGATTGAGAAGCTGCAGCAAGCCATAACGACTGAGGATACAGAGTCCATCAAGGCGGCAACTGCTGAGCTAGAGCAGGCCGCGCAAGCGTTCGGCAAAGTACTGTACGAAAAGGCTGGGGCTGCCGGAGCCGCGCCCGACGCTCCTGAAGCTGCGGCAGAAAGCGACAACGGCGATGACGAGGCGATCGACGCGGAGTTCGAAGTCAAGAACGATTAAGAGTTCGTGAGAGTAGTCCCAAGGCGACTTCCTGCCAGTTCGATAAGTTCAAAAAGTCAGCGTTGGAAAAGTCCAACGTTGGCTTTTTCACGTTAGAGTTGATTTGCTGTTAGCTTACTCAGAGCCTAATTTTGAATCCAATGTTTACCATCAAAGGCGTCGGTGGTGTCCAAGAGTACGGGAGGGCCTGAGGTGATCGTCGGTGGATGGTGGATTTCAGGTATCGATGAGATGTATCGCAAGTGAATTTTTGGGCCAACGTAATCTGCATTCATGCCAAATAGGCCGACACCAAAATAGATCAGTACTGGGTGCGAGTGGACTTCGCAATGAAGTGAACCGCGGAGTTCACCGCCGAAGAAATCAGAGGCTAACCCCTCGATGTACTGTCCTGGGTGACTAATACTAAAAGATGCGTCGAATGTTCGGTCTTGCTTAATGGCAAAGTGACTGAATCTCAAGCCGAGATCTCGGCCGTCGAAGCGACTCTGCATCCGTCGCTGAATGGCATTGTGTTTGGCGTAGTTCGAGGCGTCGCTATCGAACGCGAATGTTGCATTGCCACCGTCTGGCGTCAAAAAGTAATATGTTCCGTTTAAAGTCGGAAACCAGACGCTTTACGTTGGACCAGGATCAGCGAAGGTTTCGGTGGAGCCCATTGCGTTGATCCAAGCCAGATCGAGACCAAAGGCTAGCCGTCGGTTCTTGCTGAGTTGATAGTAGCCGTATTGGCTAAGTTGCTGCGCAGTATTGGACTGGTGGTCTTCGAAAATGTTGGTTTGAAGCGGAACGAAGCCTAGGCCAACAATCTATCCGGCTCGACGGTTCAGAAACGCAGGCGTGAATGTTCCTGTTTCGAAGTTGAATTTAGGTTGGCGGAAAAATTACTAAAGAAATACGTGTTGATAGCCAGTAACGCTGACAGCTCAAAGGTGTGAATCCGATTCAACATATCCAATTACCCCGCGTGCTTGGCGTCGAACTCTTTATGCCACCATTCGGTACTCGATATCGATTCAGCCTGAAATTTATCCGCACACTTGATCGTAATGACAGTTCCCATTGTGATCCTTTAGGCATGGGTTGGTTGCGTACCGGATGGAATGCCCTTGCAGGATCTGCTTTGCAGTGAAATCTGCGGTGTTTTTACGGCAGGCTGTGATTCAGATGAGCCGCATCGGCGTTTTAGGCCTCGGGCAGGTATCACTGAAATGCCGAATCTTTGCAGGAAGCTGTGGCCAACGCCGCTCAGAGAAATCCAACGCCAAAAGCACTTCCATGCTTTGTCGCTAGAGTTTTAGTGAATTCGAGCAGTTCCTCCAACTTTGGCACTCGATTTTCTAGAGGAGTACCCTTGATGGCGCAGAGCCACATTGGCAGTACGCTTTGGAGGGAAGACGACATGACATTTCAATTTGACAAACTGACCGCAAAGTCACAGGAAGCACTGTCTCAAGCTCAAATCCGTGCTCAAGACTTAACCAATCCAAATCTCGATACGATTCATGTTCTGGAAAGCCTCGTCCAGGATAGCGATGGCATCATCGTTCCTTTGTTGCGCAAACTGAATGTCGATCTGGACAGCTTGCGTTCGATCACGACGAGCGAAGTCGAAAAACTGCCGCGAGCTGCTGGTGGGAGTCACCCTAGTCCAAGTTTGGCGCTGACCAATCTGTTGAATGCTTCGGCAAAACTCGCCACGTCGATGCAAGACGAGTACGTCAGCACCGAGCACCTGTTGTTGGCTATGTTGGCCGAGCAAGGCAAGGCACAAAACCTACTTAAGCTGGTGGGCATCGACGACAAAGAAGTTCTGGATGCGATTGCTTCGATGCGCGGAAGTGCACGAGTGACCGATCCGCATCCAGAAGGTAAGTTCGATGCGTTGGCCAAGTACGGTATCGATCTCATCGAGAAAGCAAGAAACAACCAGATTGATCCCGTTATCGGTCGCGATGAAGAGATCCGTCGCGTCATCCAAGTGCTTTCACGTCGGACCAAGAACAATCCTGTGCTGATTGGCGAGCCGGGCGTAGGGAAAACCGCGATCGTCGAAGGCTTGGCTCTTCGAATCGTTCAGGGCGATGTGCCACAGAGTCTTAAGAATCGCCGAGTAATCTCGTTGGATATGGGATCGCTAGTTGCAGGAACAAAGTTTCGTGGCGAGTTTGAAGAGCGACTTAAGTCCGTTCTGCGCGAAGTCAAGGATGCTGCCGGGAATGTCATTCTCTTCATTGACGAATTGCATACCGTAGTCGGAGCTGGTGCAGCCGAGGGCTCTAGTGACGCGGCAAATCTCCTCAAGCCAGAACTTGCTCGTGGCGATCTTCGCTGCATTGGTGCGACAACAATGGACGAGTATCGCAAACACATTGAGAAGGACGCAGCCCTCGAACGTCGCTTCCAACCTGTTTACGTTGGCGAACCCACCGTGGAGAGTACGGTTACGATCCTGCGGGGACTGAAGCCTCGCTACGAATCGCATCACGGAGTGAAGATTCGGGATTCCGCTTTGGTTGCTGCTGCGGAGCTATCAAGCCGCTACATCGCGGATCGTTTTCTTCCAGACAAGGCAATCGACCTTGTGGACGAGGCCGCAAGCCGTCTCGCGATGGAACGTGAAAGTGTGCCAGCTGAGATTGACGTCGTGCAACGTCGCCTACGACAGCTCGAAATCGCACAGCGGCAGCTCTCGGAAGAATCGGATGAAGGCACAGAAGAGCAATTGCAGCAGATTGAAGCGGAAATGAGTAAACTTCAGCAAGAGTTAGCTAGCTTGCGCGAGCAATGGGAAGCGGAGAAGCTTGGGATGAGCGACGTGCAGTCGGTGCGTCAGCAACTTGATCAGGCCGAACTGGAATTTCAGAAGCTTGAAACCGGGATTCGCGAGAAGCAGTCCTCTGGATCGCAGGTTCCTGAGATGGACTATCAGCGATTATTCGAACTGGAAAAGCAACGGCAGTCTCTGGCTGAGCACCTTGAGAAGGAAGAACAGGCACAGCATGATGACGCATCGGAAGACACTCGTCCACGTTTGCTTCGGACAGAAGTCACATCTGAGGAGATTGCGGGCGTCGTTTCGCACTGGACCGGAGTACCTGTTACAAGAATGCTTGAAACCGAGCGAGCCAAACTATTGGTGATGGAAGAACGCTTGCATCAGCGAGTTGTTGGACAAGAGGAAGCCGTCAAAGCGGTTGCCAACGCGGTCCGGCGAAGTAGGAGTGGCTTGCAAGATCCGAATCGTCCGATCGGCTCGTTTTTGTTCCTCGGTCCAACTGGGGTCGGCAAAACGGAGCTTTGCAAAGCTCTGGCTGAAGTCATGTTTGATGATGATCAAGCCATGATGCGACTGGATATGAGTGAGTTCATGGAGCGGCACTCGGTAAGCCGCCTTATAGGTGCACCTCCTGGCTATGTCGGCTATGAGGAAGGTGG
>PKCQ01000567.1 GCA_002862265.1 Planctomycetaceae bacterium
GGTGAAAGCGACAACAAAACGGTTGAATTGCAAGTGGAGCATAGGCAGAAATGGAAGAGTCTTGGCACCGCCGAGCTTGATAGCGATGCGTGGACCGCAACATTTCGCATTCCCAACTGGGACGCAACAGTCTCTCGCCCCTTCCGAATGATCTATCGCGAAAAACATACGGATGGATCTGAAACGGAGTCCGACTGGACCGGTAACTTCCGAGCCAGTCCAAGTGGAAGGCCATTGCGGATGGCCGCGCTCACTTGCCAGAACCATTATGGGTTTCCCTACGAGCCAGTTGTCGAAAACGTCACGAAGCTCGATCCTGATCTGGTTTATTTCAGTGGCGACCAACTTTACGAGAGCCATGGTGGTTTCGGACTTATTCGTGAGCCTGCGGTGCCTGCAATTCTGAACTACTTGCGTAAGTTCTACATGTTCGGTTGGGCTTTTCGTGATTCTCTTCGAAACGCTCCAACGCTGTGCATTCCCGACGATCACGATGTCTTTCAAGGTAACATTTGGGGCGAAGGCGGCGAAGCTATGAAGGAGCTCGATAAGGGAGCTTCTTCGAAAGGTGGCTACCGCGAACCAGCTCGCATGGTAAACGTGGTCCACAAGACCAACTGCAGCCATCATCCTGACTATTACGATGCCACACCAGTTGCTCAGGGCATCAGCGTTTACTATGGCGACATGGTCTATGGTGATGTGAGCTTTGCGATTCTGGGGGACCGGCAATTCAAGAGCGGTCCCGAGCGCGTCGAAACTGGCAGTGGTCGCGCCGACCACGTGAAAGACATGAATGTAGATACACTGCACCTGGATAAGCCCGGCTTGATCTTGCTTGGTGAACGGCAAGAGAAGTTCTTGGAGAATTGGTGTAAAGATTGGCGTGGGCATGGATTGAAAGTCTTGCTGAGCCAAACAGTCTTTGCCGGAGTCGCCACCCATCATGGCGGTTACAACGGCTACTTGAAGGCAGACTTAGATTCCGGCGGATGGCCACAAACTGCACGGAACCGCACAGTAAAAATTATCCGCGAAGGGATGCCGCTACATATCAACGGCGACCAGCACTTGACGACTCTGGTGCAATATGGCGCTGACGAGCAGCGCGATGGAAGTTGGTCATTCTGCACTCCCGCGATCTCAGCTGGCTACCCGCGCTGGTGGCGTCCAGACGATATTGGCATGCCTCATGACAATCGGCCGAAGCACGGTTTGGGCAATACGGGCGAATTCGAAGATGGGTTCGGCAACAAGGCTTATGTCTATGCGGTTGGAAATCCTATGGTCGGAAAGGACAAGAATCGTTACAAGAAAGCACATGAAAAAGGAAGCGGATTTGGCTTTGTAACTATCGATACCAAGTCGAAGACCTACTACGTCGAAGCCTTTAAGTTCTTGATCGACGCGACGGACGGAAATCCGGAAAATCAGTTTCCGGGCTGGCCAGTTACGATTCATCAGGAAGAAAACAACGGTAAAAATCGAATCGGCTGATTTCCTCAGTGGCTGAGGTTACGAGACCGGTGGCAACGCCATATCGTCTATCATTCCAGGACTGGGCGTCAATAGATCTATGATCGCTGCGTCCAGTCAAAGCCGCTCATTTCGGCCAGAGCGAGCGTGAGAGCATGGGTGCCTTCGCGTGCCCAGCCTTTGGATTCAACGGATTTGTAAAGCTGCTCTGCCAGTGCTAGCCCCGGCATGGAAAGTCCCATTCGCCGACTCTCGGCCATGGCTATCCCCATGTCTTTGACAAAGTGCTCGACGAAGAAACCTGGCTCAAAATTGTTGTCGATGATACGTGGGGCGAGATTGGTGAGCGACCAACTGCCTGCCGCTCCTGAGCCAACGGACTTGAGAACTGTTTCCAGATCCAGTCCAGCGCGATATCCGTAGACTAAGGCTTCGCAGACGCCAATCATCATCGTGGAAATCAGAGTCTGATTAACCATTTTAGTGTGCTGGCCGCAACCGGCGGCTCCTTGATGGACGATCGTCTTGCCCATTGCATCCCAGAAGGGCTGAAGTGCCGCGACGACATCAGCGTCGCCACCGATCATGATGGACAGACTGCCTTCTCGTGCTCCTTTATCTCCGCCAGAAACGGGAGCGTCGAGCATGTGTACGCCTCGTGACTTTGCTGCTTCGTACATCTCAACAGCCAAACTTGGTTCGCTCGTTGTCATGTCGACCAGGATATTGCCGGTTTCGCAGCCGGACAAAGCGCCTTGTTCCTCGCAAAGATAGACTTCCCGCACATCCTTAGGAAAGCCAACGATGCCAAACACGACATCGGAGGCTTCGGCGACAGCACGTGGTGAGTCCGCCCAGGTCGCGCCAGCGTTCAACAAATCCTGAGCTTTGCTTTTTGTGCGAGTAAAGATCGTCGCATCAAAACCGGCTTTCATCAGGTGCCCGCACATGCTGGCTCCCATCACGCCGGTACCAATCCATCCGATTTTCGTTTCGCCTGGAACAATAGATTTCAATGCCATGAGACTTATTGCTTTCTCGCTTGAGAGTTTAAGTTTATTTGGATGCAGGATTTCGCCTTGAACGGACTATCAGCGCGACTATCGAGAGTAGGATTGCCGCAGCTATGAAAGTGCCCGCATTGAACAGCCCTGCAGAATGATACCAAACGATGCTGTAGCCGATGGCACCGGTCAATAACGCGTAGTAGCAAAAGACCATCAGCGTTTTACGTATGACGGTGCCCTCTTTTCCACTTAGGCCAACGACGGCGGATGCCGCGACAACGTTGTGGACACAGATTGTGTTACCTGCAGCTCCACCGACGGCTTGCAGTGCGACGATCCAGATCGGATCGACTTGGATTTACTCTGCGACATTGAATTGAAAAAGCGAAAGCATCATATTGCTGATAGTGTTGCTGCCGGCAATAGAAGCACCGATGCCTCCGATAAAAGTTGCGAAGAGCGGCCACGCTTCGCCCGCGATCTGTTTCACTCCGATGGCCAGTGCAAGCGGCATTTTCTCGTAGCCCTCTGCACCGCCTCCACTGTTGAGGAAGACTTGGACCATCGGTACCGTGAATACCAGAGCGACGGAAGCGGCCAAAATTGTCTTGGCGGAATCCGAAAAAGCCTTCCTGTAGCGAGACCAGGACATACGATGAGCCAAAAACGCGACGCCTGAGGCGATCAGAAAAACCGTTCCAGGCAAATAGATTGGCTGGACACTATGACTAATAGTCGTTCCGAACATTGCTTCCAAATTCACCTGCCAAGACTTAATCCATTTGACGGGTGAAAAAGTTGCCTCGTCGATTCCGGGCAAGCTCTGTTGTCTCGTGATGACAAGGATTAACGCAACGACTAGGTAGGGCAACCAAGCCGCGCAGGCACCAACCTTGGGTACGCCATTATTCGTCTCGCCGTGAATTTGCCTAGATGCATCCGTTTGCTTTCCAAGCCATTCGGATTCCCAGGTGGCCTTGTCGCCAAAATCCCAAGTTTGATCCCTGGGTGGAGTCAGGAATTCGGCCCTTGCCGCAGTAGTCACGATACCCAGACCGATTAGTCCGCCGAGTAACGACGGAAACTCAGGGCCGAGGAAAATTGCGACTACTGTGTACGGGATAGTCATGGAAAAAGCGGCGAAAATCGCAAATGGCCAGATCTCAATTCCTTCGCGAAACGATCGACGTTCACCAAAAAAACGTGTCATGGTGCAGACCATGGCCAATGGAATCAGTGTTCCAGCAATGGCATGCAACAAGGCGACGCGACTACCGACCAAAATCAACAGAGCTCGGTCAGACGCAAACCCATTCGCCGCGGCAAACTCTGCGGTCGAACCTGCACCCGCCAAACCAGTCGAAACGCCGAATAAAATGGGGGTTCCTACCGCTCCGAAAGAAACTGGAGTGCTCTGGACAATCATGCCTGAAATGACTGCGGCCAAGGGCGGAAAGCCTAAGCCGACCAACAACGGCACGGCGATGGCGGCGGGCGTTCCAAAGCCGGCGGAGCCTTCGATAAAGGTGCCGAAGAGCCACGCAACGATGATGACTTGAACGCGGCGGTCGGAAGAAAGATTGCGAAAAGAATTCCGTATCGTTTCCAGGGCACTGCTGTACTTAAGTGTGTTGAGCAGAAAAATAGCGCCGAAAATAATGTATAGCAGCTCGCCAGCGATGATGAGCCCTTTGGTCGATGCAGCTAGAACTTGCAACGGTGCGACACGCCACACAAACAGGGCAAGCAAGAGACAGACACCAAAACCGATCGGCATCGCGCGACTTGCAGGCATGCTAAGAATGACCAGAAAGATCGCTACCGCCAGGATCGGGAGCAGTGCGAGCAAAGCGAGGACGAGGTCAGACATGCGTGGCTTCGGAAAACGGGGCAGCAACCAAAGCTCGTGATTGTAGCAAACCTATTTCCGATAAAGTGCAAGCCGCTTTGCGGTAGACCCTAACTAGAACAGCATTGCCCGCCGCGGCAAAGCGAAATCAAATTGCTAACCACTAATTACTAACGAGCTAAAAGCTAATCACTATCCACTCTTCTTCCGTCCAACTTTTACTACATGATCGAAGTGCTTCTTGGCAACAGGTTGAACACTGAGTCGCGAGCCTTTTTGCAGCAGCACCATTCCATCGAGCTGTGACATTTCTTTGAGTTCGGAAAGTGAGATTTCTGCCTTGAATTTCTCAACCAGCTTCACGTCTACCATGTACCAAGTTGGATCCGATTTCTTGGACTTCGGATCGTAGTGCTTATCTTTTGGGTCGAAGGCTGTGTGATCGGGATAGCCTTCGCGCACGATCCGGCATACTCCGGCAACCCCAGGTGGCTCTGCGTTACTGTGGTAGTACAGCACCAAGTCTCCCACTTTCATATCATCTCGCATCGTGTTTCGAGCTTGATAGTTGCGGACGCCATCCCAGAAAGTGGTCTGTGCATCGGCATTGGCAAGATCATCGATGCTAAACACATGAGGTTCGCTTTTGACCAACCAGTAGAGCACTTCGCCCGGTTTTCGCTCCGGACGCGGAGCTTTCTTCTTAGCCGCCGTCTTCCTGGGAGAACTCTTTACTTTGGCAGCCTTCGTGGCTTTCTGTGCGACGGTTTTTTTAGTCGCAGTTTTCGCTGGTTTCTTCCGGGCCATAGTGCTTGGTGGGAAAGGAGATTAGATAAGAAGTGCCCGTTGTAACGCTTACTCCGCGACTTGAGAATCAGGGAGCGAAGAATCTGGCGGAGGGCTGCTTTGGCACGCCAGTTGCAACGCAGAGACTCTGCCTCATGTCCGTCCTGACAACTGAGGGGCCGCGAACAGAGAAGAGCTAGATCGAGTAGCTTGAATTTTAAAATTGTGTGTCGGAGACCAGGTCTTTCGAGGCTGGCACAGTGACAAAATTCGGCGAGTGTCTCTCGGGACTCTCGATTTGGTTGCAGCCGAATCAAGCTGTCAGGGCGGGCTTTTTGCTGCGCTTACCAGACGCATGTGCTCACGACATACGCCAGCAAAAGGCTTAAGAGCTTCGCCCTAAGTCCCATTCTGCTTGTAGTGTCAAGCTCATGGCTTATTTGCTGACGTCTCGCCTTGCATCATCGAGACCTGAAATGATTCGCTGATGCGTCGTTTATGCAGCGGTTCTCGCTGTATTCGAAAGCCCAACCCTGCAATTGCTTCATGCAAAATGATACAGCCGCTGCCTTCTGCGACGCTGCAGTTTGAGCATTCAGATTCAAAATCGCTTGGCTTGAGCAAGAATCTTGGCAATAATTTACATTGGTTGGGTCAACCTAATGCTCTGAAAAGGTGTTTTGGCTATCCCATTCGTGAAAATCCGAGCGGCATTACGGTTAAACTATCAGTTTGGTCGAAGACACTCTCGGATATAGTCTTGCCTGATTTTCCCTCCCTCCAATCGATCATATGCAGAATTACGTACGTCTCGGCTTCTTCGCAATCCTGGCCATCGTTGGGCTTCGAGTCGGCATTGGTTGGCATTTCTTTATGGAAGGCGCTGCCAAGGTAAAGGCTGGTGGCTTTTCCTCGGAGGGTTTTCTTGCAGGGGCAAATGGGCCGCTGAAGAAACATTTCCAAGCTTTGATTTGGGACCGCGATGGCAAGCTGCGTTTGGACCAACGCAAGATGAATGGCTTGCTGGACCAGGGAACCAAGGATGCTGCTGATCATTTCGAGTTCAGTAACGAGCAAAATGGGGAGCTCGAAAAACTGAGACAAGCATATTTTGGTCTCAACGAAGAAGGTACTCGCTGGGTCGGCAAACTAAACGACGTATACGCAGGCGCCCAGGAAGAAATTTACAAGTACTGGGAAAGTACCCAACGCCTTGAGGATATGGAGGCTTCGCAAACTTGGACTCAGGTCTCTAGCCTTTCGGGACAGCGTCAGAAAATCGTTCGCGACCGAGAAGCCGATGTAAACGATGCGATCGACTCTGTGGAAGCCATTTGGCACCAGTACGAGGACGAGATCAATGCGATCGCCACTGGTGATCAATTAAAGTACAGCGGCACGTTCGTGATTCGCCGGCCGAACGAAGGATTTATCACTGCGGATTTGGCTGACAAATTCATTCCGATCTTCGATATGGCGGTCGGAATCTTGCTCATCGTAGGCCTGCTGACGCCTCTGGCTAGCTGGGCAGCGGCATTGTTCTTGATCAGTGTCGTCCTTTCTCAGATGCCAGGTTATGAAGGCAGTGCAGATACTTACTTCCAAGCCGTCGAAGCTTTAGCATGTGTAGTTTTAGCTACGACCGACGCGGGCCGTTATGCGGGTCTCGATTTCTTACCCTGGTCATGGTGGCAGAATAAAAAGGTGGAAGAAATGGCCGAAGCTGCTTCCGAACCTACCTAGGGATCGGGAACCTGCCACGAGCGACAGTAGCGCGATAGATCATCAAATCAATTTGTACCACCCCCATTCATATTGCTGTAATCTGAGGATTTAAAATGCTTGCTCTGACACCAGAACAAAAGCAAACAGGCAAGGATAACTTTCACGAAGTTGTTGGCGTCACTCGTCGGAATTTCATCAAAGGCGTCGCGGCCGCCGGAGCAGTGTCTGGCGGCGGCTTGGGCGCAATGTACTTCGGCTACGGCAAGGTCAACGATCCGGTCCGAGTTGGAATCATCGGTACCGGAGACGAAGGCAATGTCCTGATCGGTGGCTGCAACCCTGAGTATGTCCAAGTAAAGGCAATCGCTGACATCCGTCCAAGCAGCATCTTCCGCGCATTTCACGGTGACCACGCAAGCCCAGCGGCTCTGGCGGCTCGTCCTGGTTTGATTAGTCAGTACAGTTACAAGTCTGAGGCCGAAGCGCTTAACGAAGTCAAAGTCTACAACCAAGACAACGGTGGTATCGAAGCACTTTTGGATGACCCGGAGATTGAGGCGGTGATCATCGCTCTGCCGCTTTTCTTGCATGCTCCAATCGCAATTCAAGCGATGAAGCGTGGAAAGCACGTGCTCACTGAGAAGCTGATGGCTCATAATGTGGCTCAAAATCTATTCAGATTGCAGTATCGTTGCTTGAAAGGCAACATGGTTATGCAAAAAGAAAAACCAGGCCGTATACAAGGAAAGTTTAGTCGCGTACTGTTGGGCAGGGGCGGTAACA
>PKCQ01000568.1 GCA_002862265.1 Planctomycetaceae bacterium
GCACAGTACTTTGGTGCTGGTATCGTCAATCCTCCTGATGATTTGAACTTAGCAAACGCACCGAGTAACGCTGCGTTGCTAGAGTACCTAGCAGTTGGTTTCCGCGAAAACAATTTCAACCTTAAGTGGTTGCATCAGGAGATTCTCAATTCGGATACATACCAACGATCTTGGGTGCCTAACAAAACGAATGCGGAAGACAAAACGAACTTCAGTCATGCTCGCTTGCGACGATTGCCCGCAGAAGCAACATACGATGCCGTTCGAATGGCTTTAGCGAACGACAAATTGGCTGACTCTGCCCGTCACCTGGAATTGCCTCGAGCACTAACCAAAGCCGGCGCAAGTGCACGCAACAATCGCCAAGACAACGAAAGCTATGCCTTGCAGGTCTTCGGGCGTAGTATCCGCGAATCTAATTGTGACTGTGATCGTTCGGCCGAGCCGAGTCTCTTGCAAACGCTATTCCTGACAAATGACAACGCGATGCACGAATGGTTGGATGATCGTAAGTCCAGTTGGGTCGCGGAGGTTTGCAAGAAGTACGGCTGGAAGCTTTCTTCTTCACCCGCGGAAGAACAGCAGATGCAAAACCTGTTAAAACAGCTAGACCGCATGAACTCTCAGATAGTTGCAAATGTTAAACGCATTGCTGAGCTGAAAAAGTCTGACAATAAAAAGGCACTCAAGCCCACGCAGAAGCGTCATGAAGAGGTGGTAAAACGAGCCAATGCCATGGCGAAAAAGTACAACCTTCGTGAGCAATGGCAATCGCTTCGTGCGGGGCAAAGCCTTGAAGATCTGCTCGCCAGACCAACCAGCATGAATGATGAACAGGCAAACTGGATTACCGGCCAAGCTTACTTGCGGACGTTAAGTCGAGAACCCAGTTCTCAGGAACGTAACACCGTCGTTTCCTTCTTGAAAGAAGAGAAGGATCCATCGGCGGCAGTTGGCAGCCTCATGTGGAGTCTCGTTAACACCAAAGAGTTCATCCTCAATCACTAGATGTCGGTGGACCGTGCCTTCAGCCTAGAAAACTCGGCAAAGCGATCTGACCTCTGTCCTAAATTTACGAAACACAACGCACACAAAGCATCAACTTACGATCAGGAATACTCAGATGACGATACACAAAACTTGCGATGGGGCTTCTCGCCGCGACTTCCTTCGAGTTGGCTCACTGTCAGCTGCCAGCTTTAGCCTGGCTGGTTACTTGCAGATGGAACAAGCCGGAGCCATTGAAGCCCAGTCCAACAAGTCCGCCATTTTCATCGACTTGCCAGGTGGACCATCGCACATCGACACGTTTGACCTGAAGCCGAATGCATCGGACAAGTATCGTGGCAAATTCAAGCCAATTAAGACCAACGTTCCAGGCGTTGAAATCAGTGAGCACTTGCCGAAGCTAGCCAAGTGCGCGGACAAGTTTGCGATCCTTCGCGGGGTTAGTCACACCCTGGCTGCTCACCGCCTGGGTCGCGAGTATGTCAACACCGGAACCAAGCCGCTACCTTCCCTGGAGTATCCTGGTTATGGCGCGGTCGTGACGAAGGAATTCGAAACCGAGCCCGAACTACCTCCATTCGTCTCGATTCCGAACGGCAATCAACGTTCCGGATTCCTGGGAATTCAATATTCGCCCATGAACACAGGTCGCACTCCAGTTGCTGGTCAGCCTTTCAACGTGCGCGGCATCACAATTGGCAATGGCATGACGGTTGATCAGATCGAGCGACGTCATGGCTTGCTGAAAGACCTCGATACGACCTTCCAGCATATCGAAAAAGACGAGCAGCTATTGGTCGGACTGAACAAGTTCAATCAGAAGGCCTTCAACATGATCACGAGCCCCAAGGCGCGTGAAGCTTTTGACATCTCTCGCGAGTCACCTACCTTCGCGGCTCAGTTCGACGCTGAGAATTTCTCACAGAGTTGCTTGTTGGCCATCCGCCTCGTTGAAGCGGGCGTGCGTTTCGTCTCTCTTTCCCTCGGTGGTTGGGACACGCATAGCGACAACTTTACGAAACTAAGTGAAACACAACTTCCCAAACTCGATGCCGGCCTCTCTGCTCTCTATATGGGATTGGAGCAAAAAGGCTTGCTTGATAGCACATCTGTAATGTGCACTGGTGAATTCGGGCGAACTCCGAAAATTAACACACGTTCGGCTGAAGGCGGTCGCGACCACTACCCACGTTGCATGTTCATGCTCATGGCAGGCGGCGGAATGAGTGGTGGCCAAGTCATCGGTGAGTCCGATGAAACGGCTTCGGGACCGAAGCACGAAGGCATTAAGCCAGACGATGCCGCCGCCTCCTTCTACCAAAGCTTGGGCATCGACCCAACCAAGGAATACCACACCGATACGGGTCGGCCGATCACCTTAGTCCGAGATGGCTCAGTCATTCCACAATTGTTCAGCTAGATCCAGGCCCAGCGAACTTCTAATTTCGCTTTGGGTAAAGTCTTCAGCCAAAGGGGCTGCGGTGCATACCGCAGCCTTTTTTCTTGTTTTTTACAAATCTGTTGGCTAAGCAACAGTGATCTTGGATAATACTCTTCTAAATATGCTCTAGAACAAATTGCTGCGTAAGGCAAACCATTACGGTTGCAAGGTGTTAAACACCCACTCTCAGATTTCTCTGCGTCTTGGGGACTCTGTGCGCGGATTCCCGAAGCGGAGGACCACCCAGATCAGCTTAAGCGCTGGAGGTCAATCGATTCAAGGCCTGTGAATGAACCGAACTGTTTTGCATTGGGCCGAACGAAAAAACGCTCACCTGCCGTTCAGAGACTACCATTTCGGATGGCCCTTCTTTACGGCAAACGACTATCTTCCCATTGACTCCCACTTTATTCTGACATGAATGACCTCAAGCCGGCGCAGAGCGAGTCGAAATTCGCTCGAGGCAACTCCGTTTAAACCGGCAGCATCCGAACGAGTTGCGGTTAAACTTCCGGTCTTGCTGCTCTTCACGTAGTTGGTGGCTGACCTTGGTGGCCGGTAGCACGGTCCTACCTATATTCATCGCCGTACGGATCGCGGGCTTCTGTGCTTACCAGATGAACGGTGCAAACCGAAGAACTTCGTCGACCATTCACCTGGAAGTCACAGAACGTAATCCCAATGAGCCTTTCGAGTTTTCGGAAAGCGACTAGACTGCGGAGCTTCCTCGATTCGTTTTCGCTTTTTTGATCTCAGCTCATGTCTTCCGTCCCGCAACTTGTTCTAGACAGTAAGAAATCGCGTCACTTCGATGGTCGGCATCCATGGGTGCTAGCGAATTCCATTCAAGAACCGAAAACCGAGATCGAGGCAGGGCAAGTCGTCGAGCTGCTTCAACCCAATGGAAGCTGGATTGGTCGCGGAGTCTACAACCCAAACAGTCGCGTTCGACTTCGGCTACTGCAGTGGCAACCGGAACAAGAACTCAATACCGAGTGGATTTGCAGCCAGCTGAGCTCTGCTCTGCAATTTCGTAAAGATCGAGAATGCACTTCAGGGGAGCTCGAAGCGGTGCGCATGGTCAATAGTGAGGGTGATGGACTTAGCGGTCTCGTTATCGATCGCTTTGCAAATTATCTCGTCTTACAGTTCACGAGCTTGGCAATGTTGAAGTGGCGTGAGCAGATCCTAGATTGGTTACAGCAAAACATCGCGATCGATAATATCCTCTGTGTCATGGATGATAATGCGGCCAAACAGGAAGGTACTGAGCCGTTCTCGATTTGGCAGCAAGAAGGGAAGGGGAGTACCATCGCGAATTTTCGAGAACATGATGTCGAACTCACGGTCGATTTAAAAGCGGCCCAAAAAACGGGCTACTACTTGGATCAGCGTACCAATCGAATGCAAGCTTCTTTAGCAATGCAGCCGGGCAGCTTGCTGGATGTTTGCTGCTACCAAGCTGGCTTCTCGCTTGTCGCCGCCAAGCATGCTCAGATCGAGAGAATCGTAGCCGTTGATTCTAGCCAACGGGCTTTGGAGGCAGCCGAACAACACGCGGCTCGAAATGCGGTAGAAGGTATCGAATTCCAGAAAGCGGATTGCTTTGATTACTTGCAGCAACTGGTGCAGGAGAAGCAAACCTTCGACAACATCGTCCTCGACCCGCCTCGCATGGCAGGGCATCGCTCGCAAATCAACTCAGCGCTCAGAGCCTACCACCGACTGAATTTATCCGCCGTCAATTTGCTCCGCCCTGGCGGCACGCTGGTTACATGTAGCTGTTCCGGTCGCGTTTTTCGCGAGGATTTCTGGGGCGTTCTCTCCTCAGTCGCCAAGCGCTCTCGCCGGAGGATTCAGGTCATCGAGAGCCGCGGAGCCGACTTTGATCATCCGATCGACGTCAACTGCCCTGAGTCCGACTATTTGAAGTGCTTCATCTGCCGCGTGGATTGAAAGATGAAGAAGCTATCTGTTAGCGCATAAAAAATGGTCATGCTATGCCGCTCCATCGTCATACCATGACCACAAGTCGCTGGAACAACCGAAGTTGTTCCACCCTCCCAATCCGTGGTACTGCAGGTATCGACCTTCCAGCAGCACCGGTGTGAGGGATTCTTTAGTTATTACTCAAATAATCAGCAAAAGCTGTCATTTGATATTCGGACGCTTCACCGAACCCGTGCGAGCCACCTCAGGCTTGGCGGGCTGTGCGCAAGAATCGCAACCTGCCGTGTAACGGTTTACCACAGCATTGCCACAACCAGTCTTGCACTTTCGGCACTCCTGAGCGCTCAGGCGTTCCCATTGCTTGGCACAGGCCGCGGTGCGTATGGCACCGTATCCGCACCAAAGTCCTTCAACGCAGTCTTGCCGAAGCATGATCTGCGCGATGTAAATGGGTGGATGCGGATGACCAAAGCCCCAGTCGATAACAGCATCGGAGGCAAGAGGAACGGAAGCTACGGTTTGTTGTTGAGCCACGCGGTCTACCATCGTATTGCGATGATGGTGCGTCCCAGTTGGGATCGAAGCTGGGTCTCCCGCAATTTCGGCCGCCGCAATTTCGGCCGGAACCGGATTTGGACGCACAACCGGATCTCGCTCTACAGGTTCAACAAGAGTTGGATCTAAAGCGGAAGTGCTCAACTGCTCCCGGATCAAATCGAACGGGTACTCTTGAGGTTGAGGTGTGACACTTTGCGGAGCTTGCGGACCAAGTGTTTGAGCGGAGAGCTGTGGCGCATTGAGGGTAGCCAAGAATGCTACGCACGCACAAAGAATGATCTTACACAAATCGGTACCCTTTGAGCTAAAGCCGATTACATGGCGTTAATTAACATCGAAAGGGCACCACGAACTACTTCCCGGTAGAGTCAAACTTAGACTCTTGTGAGCTGCGAGGCTGGTGTCGCAGTGGGCATCGTTGGTGCTCTGATCAAATGTGCCACCGTTTTAGAACGGTGCAAGCAAAAGAATTCTTTTTTGCTTGCCATCGAAACATGGGCGAACCATTGCACCGAACAGCAAAAGATTGCTCGTCACGTTCGCTTTTCCAATGCGCGAAACTTTGCTGATTTTGTACTCAGCGAAGCGCTGCTCGTGCTGAGCGAGGCGGAACTCGACCGCCTTTTATTGGTTTCGATCCCAACGTGCTTGAAAAGCAGTAGGGTAAGGGGTCTACTTGGATTCACTTGCCGCTTGCAGCAAGCGTTGGCGAATCATGTAGAGCCGCGTACTCTCGGTGATCTTACAGCCGGACTGATCAGACACGTAGAACACATCTACTACTTGATCCAGGTGCGTGCTTACTTTGGCGGCCTGCAAAACCAAGTGCATCTCAAACATCACCTTGGCGACCTGAAAGAGCAGACCACAGCGATCGTATGCAAATAGCGTGATGATGGTGAACTTCTCGGAAGTGCTATTATCGAAACGTACTTGAGTGGGTTGAATCCGCAAGCCTTCTTGATTCTTCCGAGACGCCGATCCCCACTTCTTGGGGAACACCGGAGCATACTTTTGCGAGGGATTTAACGCTTCGCCAATATGCTCGCAGACGTAGGCAATACGCGACTGAGGCGGCTCCTCTTCAAACTCAAGATCTTCGACCAAGAAACGATCCCATCCGATCTCATCAGGCAAAGTATGCACATCGGCTGCGATGATTTGGTTGTTGTTGCTTGCCAATGCCCCTGTGATGCGATGAAACGTTCCAATCGACTCACCTGCCTGATGAGTCACAACTATGTACTCAATCGCTTGCTGGTCCGGCAGATATCGTCCCCAAGCCAGACAGCGGTCTTTCCGCAGCTCGCGCAGCTGCGAAACTTGCTCCGCGGCCATCGCCATCGGGGCACTCAATAGATAATTCACGGGTAGTGCTAGAACTTGTTGTTCCCACCATTCCTCATCTTCATCGCGCGGCATCGCACGCAGCAATTCGCCGCGTCGCTCCTCAACCTCTTTGTGGAAAACCCGATCGGACCCTTCGTCTCGGAAATGGGCGTCGGTTTGATAATAGAGCTGCAGCAGCAAATCAACTTTCCACTGGTTCACGACGCCAGGCCCAACACTCGCCAAGTCCGCGTAGGAAAGCAGAAGAAGCAAGGTGAGTCTTTCACTTGAGCCAACTTGTGCGGCGAAGTTAATGGCTGCTTGGCTATCTTTCAGGTCAAAACGAAACGCGGTTTGCGTCAGTGTGAGGTGCTGATGCACGAGGAAGGACAGAGTCTCCTTATCTTCCGCGCTCAACCGCAATCTATGCGCTGTCTCCTCGGCAATCCTTCTTCCCACTTCACTGTGGTCTTCCGGAAACCCTTTGCCCAAGTCGTGCATAAGCAAGGCGAGGTTTAGAATCGTCTTGTCCTTGACGCTTCGATAGATGTTGCCAAGCGGTGATTTCTCGGTCGCCAGGTCCGTGACGCACTCCACAGCACGAATCGAATGCGCATCGACGGTGTACTTGTGATACTGATTGAACTGCAACAAGCACCGAGCATGCGCCATCGCCGGAATGATCTGCTCGAGCACTCGAAGTTCGTGCAGGCGGCGCAAACGCCCGGCAAGGTTCCCCGAGCGGGACATCAACTCCATGAATCGGTCGATTGTTTCTTGGTCGATCTCAGTGAGCTTCCGCGAACGCATTGCAGCGCGAATCTCACGCCAAGTATCGTGCTCGATCGGGCGCCCAAATCGACTGGAGATCGCCATCAGCTCCAATACCGCCGCCGGATCGCGTTTGACTCGTTCTTTGCCATTTCGAGTCGCCCATACGTTGCGGAATCCAACACGAAAGTCTCGGCGAACGGGCAGGGCGAGCGACGACTCGATAACTTTCGATACCGGTGACTGCCACTTCGCATCATTCACGAAGTGGGCGCTGCTATAGCGAATCTCACTCGTGTGCTCAAAGTATTCTTGCATGAATTGCTCGACCGGCAGAATACCATCGGCACCTGTGTAGTGACTCCACTCGGCCAAACGCATCTGCAAAGCGCGATCCAGCTGGTCTTGCGACTTGCTTGCCTCGAAGTGCATCTGATTTCGCAGACGCAACAAGTACTTGTAGCCTTTGCGGAGAATCTGATGGTCATCTTGCCCCAGATAACCTAGCTGGGCGAGCTTCTCCGGGTCACATTCACCGTAGCGTGCGAAACCGACCCAACGCACCAAT
>PKCQ01000566.1 GCA_002862265.1 Planctomycetaceae bacterium
CTAGCTAACTAGCTAGCTACAATCTAGCCTTCCAATTGTAAGTTCAGCGACCGGAATCGACGGACGGATTCTCGCTAGCAGTCGCCTGTCTTTAAGAATTGAACTGGAATGGCAAAAGCAGCAAAAGGGAAAAAACAAACGCCCACCGAGAATAATATCGTGATCGCAGATGGCGACGAGTTGAATCTGCACAACCGCCACTTGGCGGCCTTCCTGGCTTGGGTAGTCCCGGGCGCCGGCCACTATTATCAGCAGCGATATTTTAAGTCAGCCATTTTTTCCGCCAGTGTCTTCAGTACTTTTTTCATCGGCATGGTCATCGCCAATTTCAGCTGCGTTTACGCTGCTTGGAATGGCACGGAACGTCGCTGGCAATTTGCCTTGCAATCCGGTGTCGGCTTCGTAGCCATTCCTGCTGCGATTCAGGGCTACACATCACGTGGCGGCAACGACCCGATGCTGGGTTCGATGCTAACGGCCCCGAAAAACGTTCGGGAACTTCATAAGCTCCATCGTGAAACGGCCTCAGGCTTTGATATGGGCACCTTGTACACAATGATCGCTGGACTACTCAACATCCTGGTCGTCTTTGACGCATACGCCGGTCCTTTGCCGCCTCCGGTTCCGAAGAAAAAAGGTGACCCGGATTCTGAAGAAGAAGAAAAATCCTCGGCCAAGCATGATCCACCGGACCAATCCTCGGACGAATCCACCTAAACTTGTTTTTCAATCTTTCTAACTATCCT
The DNA here is from genome assembly GCA_002862265.1 of Planctomycetaceae bacterium. Lineage (GTDB taxonomy): Bacteria > Planctomycetota > Planctomycetia > Pirellulales > Pirellulaceae > Aureliella. The sequence continues at coordinate 747 of PKCQ01000566.1, forward strand.
TTCGCTTTCTACCCTCTTCAGCAACGGAAACATGAACATGATCGTTAGCATGTCCCTCGGGTACTTGTTCATGTATGTGCCATTGCTGATAGCAGTCGCGTTGGTCATAGGAGCGTCTCGACACGAGAAGAGGCATTTGATTTTCGACCAAGTCAAGAAGAACGCGGTTTGGATCACTTCCTTTATGTTGGGGATTTATGTCGTATTGCAAGTCGTATCCTGGCAGGTCTGATTTGCAGACTAACCAGAATCGCACACGTACGACTAAAGTCAGATGAAAATCCTTATTCTTGGCGCCGGTACCGTCGGTACGTGGATCGCCGATTTGCTTTGCCTTTATCGTCACGATGTAACGGTAGTCGACAATGACCCACAGAATGTGGAGCGAATTAACGACGACTTAGATGTCAAAGCGATTGTTGGTTCCGCTTCGCAGTCTAGCGTTCTGTTCCAAGCCGGCGCGATGGGCTGCGATCTATGCATCGCTGTCACCGGGGTTGATGAAGTCAACGTAGTCGCCGCAAGTATGGCCAAATCCATGGGTGCCAAGCGTTCGGTGGCTCGTGTGTATGCACCTGTTTTCCGCGACCTGAGTACTTTTGACTACCAGCGGCATTTTAATATCGACCGCATGCTCAGCCTCGAGCAACTAACTGCAATGGAGTTGGCAAGAGCGATCCGCAATCCGGAAAGCATCACGCTGGAACACTTCGCACGAGGCCAGATTGAAGTCGCCGAGTTCGAGGTTACACGAAAGAGTGATTCGCTGGGAATTGCCCTCAAACAGCTCGCCTGGGGAGACGGAGTACGACTTGGAACTCTGAAGAGAGGTAACAAAACATGGATCGCTAGTGCCAACGATGAAATCAAATTGGGTGACTGGGTGAGCTTGCTAGGCAAGCCAGAACGCGTTGAAGCGATCAAAAAGAAGTTTGCTCAAGGCTCGCCCAAGCGGCAACACGTAGTGATCGCGGGTGGTGGCGAAACGGGATATCACTTGGCCCGCGCTTTGGATGATGACCAGCACAAGGTCTTGCTGCTGGAGTCGAACGAAGAACGCTGCGACTACTTGGCATCACACCTCACACGAGCGACAGTGGTCTGCTCTGATGCCACCCGAAAGCAAACGCTTGAAGAGGAGAGGGTAGGGGCCTGCGACTATTTCGTCGCCTGCACTGGTCTAGATGAAAACAATATCATGGCCGGCTTGGAAGCCAAGGAACTTGGAGCCAAGCAGATCATGGCCATTGTTGGCCGACCTGATTACGCGAGCATTGTCAGCAGACTAGGTATCGACAATGCAGTCAGCGAACGAGACGCTATGGCGAGGCAGATTCTCGGACTGCTCACCGATGGTCCCGTTCTGAGCAAGTTGCAGATGCCTTCTAGCGACGTTTCTGTGTTGGAAGTTGAAGTGGCCAAGAATGCACCGGTCACGCAATCGTCATTGGCCGAACTGAAACTGCCCGAAGGCGTACTGGTGGCAGCCGTTTTGCAAGAGGAATTTGTGCGGGTTCCCTCCGGGACCGACTCTCTGCCAATAGGCAGCACCGCTCTGGTGCTTTCGGCCAAGAGTCAGCTGAAGCAAGTTTCTGCGGCTTTCACTGGGCGCGAGGAATAATCGGTCATGAACTACCGATTACTTAGCCGAACTCTCGGTATCATTTGCTTGTTACTTGCGGTGAGCATGCTGTTCTCGCTGCCCTGGGCGATCCCTAGCCTTGGCTGGCGAGGGCATTTGCCTGAACCAAAAGAAATACCGCAGTTTGAGTTCCGTGGTTTCACCAGCCTTGTAGCCAGCAGTGTCATTTCAGCCTTGGTCGGCATCACGCTTATCTGGGCTGGTCGTGGAAGCCGAGGCCAAACGTTGTTTCGCAAAGAAGCGATGGCCACCGTAGGGCTGACTTGGATTCTTGCGACCATTCTCGGCGCAATGCCCTACCTACTCAGTGGCACACAAGTTGCCGAGGATCAGCGAATCTCGTTTGTTGACGCGTTGTTCGAAGCGCAATCTGGATTCAGCACTACCGGTGCAACCATTCTGACGCAACTTGAAGATCCAGCCATGGTGCCGCATTGCATTCTATTCTGGAGAAGCAGCACACACTTTCTTGGTGGGCTCGGAATTGTAGTGCTACTAGTTGCTATTCTTGGTCAAGGTGCCGGTGGCAAGGCGATGATGCGTGCCGAAGTAACCGGGCCAACCAAGGACAATCAGTTTAGTCGCATGCAACAAATGGCTGTTGTGTTTGCCAGTATCTACATCCTACTCAACTTGGTCCTCGCCGTGATCTTTTGGATTGGCGGCATGTCCTTGTTCGACGCACTATGCCATGCCTTCGCAACGTTAGCGACAGGTGGCTTTAGCACTTACAACGCGAGTCTTGGGCACTTCGACAGTCCGTGGATCGAGTATGTGGCGATTCTGTTTATGATCCTAGCAGGTACAAACTTTGTGCTGCTGCTATTCGCAGCTAGAGGACACTGGAAGAATCTTTGGCAGGATACGGAATGGAAAGTCTATATTTCAATCCTGATCATCGTTAGTATCGCGGTCATCATCTTTGGTCAGATCAACAAGGATTTTCTAAACCTAGGCACCGCGATTCGCGACTCGATTTTCCAAGTGGTCTCCATCATGACTACCACGGGATTCGCGACGGCGGACTATGACGTCTGGAACAACTTTGGCCGAGGCGTCTTGATTCTGCTCATGTTCGTCGGAGGATGTGCCGGTAGCACAGGTGGCGGCATGAAAGTCATCCGTCACGTCTTACTGGCGAAGATATTGCGGCTAGAACTTGAGCTGTCGTACCACCCTAAGGTAGTTCGTCCCTTGCGAATCAATGGGCAAACTGTCGATGGAAATGACCTGCGCAAGACGATTCTGGTTTACTTTGGTCTGGTGGCGGCAATCTTTGCTTGCAGTTGGCTAGTACTCATCACCATCGAACCGGATCGCCAGTGGGTAAGCGGTGCGACAACCGAGCTTGATCACAAGTTGCTTGATTGTGCAAGTGCCATCGCAGCGACTCTACACAACATCGGACCGGGCTATGGTGTCGTCGGACCAACGGCCAACTACCAAGGATTTTCGGACGCCAGCAAGCTACTGTTTGTCTTCCTGATGATGCTCGGCCGCTTAGAGCTGTTCAGCGTGCTAGTGCTGTTTGTGCCGGCATTTTGGCGGAAGATTTAGGTTCGCGTCAAGGCATCGTTTGACGTCCAGCCGTCGGCGCCAGCTTGCTCTGGTGTGATCGCTTGTACATATTCGCTCACCTACTCGATCCGCCTACTTCATCCGCCACCAACTTTCCGGTGAAAGCTGCAGCTCTTTCGCTTCACTCTCTATTTCGCTGCGAAAGCGAGCGGCATCTACTGGATAGCCAGCCGTTGCCTTGATGCCAGGAATCTGTTCCGCCCAATAGGAATTAAAGGCTTCCATCATCCTTTCGCGCGTGTACTTGGCCATCATGGACGCGAGTGCTGTTGGGGGAAAGCTATCACCGCCAACCGAGAAATGAATCGTGAGATTGCCTAACATGTTGCGGTAGGTACATCTCTCCGTCGAGATCCGGACTTCTTGAAACCACTGCTCCGGCATAGCCTCGGACAGCACGGGCATGTAGTTTTTTCGGCCACCCTGCCGATCGCAGAAGATCTCTATCTCGTCCGGCCCCCCCGACAGCAAGTCGGCGACCAAGCGCAGCGTCTGAAGTGAGAGAAGTTGCCCTTTGGAACCAAGTTTTGTCACTTCTTCATTAAATTTTTTCTCGGAGATCAGATAAAAACGAGTCTGCGGTAACTCTACTCCCTGGTCAGAGAGAACTTGTTCGGCAAATTCGCTGAGACGCCTTACCTCTTCCTTTGATTGAACCGCCGGAATGGGTTGGTTTCTTAAATTGTCATACCAAGGCATTTCGCACGCATTCAGTCCCTCTCCACCTGAGGCAGCAATACCCGCCTCGAAGTTTTCACGCCAACTCTGGCAATCAGTAGGAGGTTTTTCGCCAAGCATTGCAAGCAGCCCAGTTTCAAGCGTTTGTAATCCCTTCGCTGGCGAGAATAACTTCTTCGAGTCAGCCAATGGAATATGCTTACAATCTGGTCGATAGGGCTTGGCAGCGAAAAGGGAAATGAGATTATCAAAGTCAGATTCATTGAAATCGACAGGCACATCCCACACCGAAGCCGCAATGAGAAGTGGTCCCAAATTTGGCCCGTATCCTGCCTCATCTGCGCCGATAATCTGCTTGCGTTTGCCCCGTCTCACGGCCGCTGTACCACTTTCAGATTTCTTCAATGAATCCTCATCGCTTTCACGGCTTTTTTGGGGGGAACGCTGCCAATAATGGCAGGTTGCTACGAGCTCTGTTTTCGCTGCCAGATCTACATAGTTTAATTTTACGCCGGAACTTGCTTTCCACGAGTCCTCCATGATGAATTTGCCTTGCTTGAGATACTCGCGGGCGGATCGGATCGTCGCCACGATCAAGGTGCCTTTCGCGACTTGCTCAGTGCCAACGACAAAACCTTTGAGGGCGACGACGGAAAAGAAAAAAGCAAACGAAATGGCGGAGATACGGTGCTCAAAGCAGGAGTTTTTACTTCTCAGGACTCAAGGGTAAGCTATCGATTGTACCCGAGACCATTACCAAATTCTTTTTAGTCCACGTCGAAGGCGAAGATTTGCTGAAGATCATGGAAGAGATCATCAAGGAACTGGACAAAGCTGCTAAGGACGCTGGCTCCATTGGTTACTACTCCGTTTTCGGCGGACTCAGTGAAGCATCACTGAAGAAGGCAATCGCGGCTGCAATTTCACCCAATCTTCTTAAGGCCAAACCATCCAACCAACATCGGCAGCAACAACAGAATATGGAAGCTCAACATCAAATCAACCAGGCGAACTTTGAAGCGTCTGCGGTCCCGTCGGATCGCTCTCATGGGAGAAATCGCTAGCTGGTCATCAATAACGCACTGTAGGTGTTTCTAGAGATCTTTTTCCGTAGGTGGAAAGCGTTTGCGACCGTCGCTGTTGACGGGCTCTCCACTTCGCATACTCCACCACTCACCGCGACGCTCCGCGTTGAGGTTCAAATTGCGGATCGGCATCCGAGCGAGCACCTGATTCCGCCACTGCTGTAGCTTGCGCCGGAGATCTGCTGCTCGACCGACCTTCTCTTTGGCCAGATTCTGCGTTTCACCAATATCCTCGGACAGGTTGTAAAGTTCGATGTCCCCGCTTCCGTCCAAGTACTCGATCAGCTTCCAATCTCGCTCACGAATGGCGCTCGCCGGGCGATCATGATGATAGTGCGGGTAGTGCCAGTGCAAAGCATTGCGGTCTAGTCTTGAATCAGGAGAGGAGAGAAGAGGCAATAAATTGCTACCGTCGATCGTTTGAGTCTTCGGTAATTCGCCACCAGCGGCAGCCACGAAGGTCGGATAAAAGTCATAGGATATGGTCGGCTCCCCACATTCAACGCCAGCTTGTGCCTTGCCAGGCATCTTGACGATCAGAGGCACTCGAATCCCGCCTTCGTGCAATGCCCCTTTCTCGCCTTTAAGGGGAGCCAAACTGGTCACATCGTCGTCTGCATGAGCACGATAGTCATAACGACGATAGAGCCCGCCATTGTCGGAAGTGAACACAATCATCGTGTTGTCGCTCAGCCCAAGTGCTTCAACTTCATCCATGATCCGACCGACCATGTTGTCGACTTCTTCCAGCATCGCCGCGTAAATCGGACTTGGGAGAACTCGTTTCTGCTCCTCCGCGCGTTTGCGATACTTGTCGACCAACTCAGACTTCCCTGCCAGCGGTATGTGAACTGCGAAGGGTGAGAGCATTAAGAAGAAGGGCTCTTCCTTACCTTCGCGCAAGAACTTGACGCACATTTCGGTCTCAAATTCGGTTCGAAATTGACTTGCCTTCGGCTTCAAGTCTTGGCGACCAGACACCCGATACTTACCAGGCAGGTGAGCACCGTTGATCTCCACCGCAAAGTCGTAACCTTGCAGCTGCGGACCATGCGTTTGATGCTGGCCTAAATGCCATTTGCCCACATAACCAGTGCGATAGCCGGATGGCTTGAGCGCCTCTGCGATGGTAATTATGTCACGCGGCAAGCCCATTGCCGTCAGAGGTGTTGATACCGTCTCGAACGGCCGCCAGTGTCCTGGGATATGAGCCGTGATGCCAATGCGAGCTTGATTCTGTCCGGACTGAACAGCGCAACGCGTCGGAGAGCAAACGGCTCCTGCGGCATAAAAATTGGTAAACCGAACTCCTTCACGCGCGAGATTGTCGATCCTGGGCGTCTCGACGAAGTCATTTCCGTAACAACAGAGGTCCTTCCATCCCAAGTCGTCGATCATGATGAAGATGATGTTTAGTCGCTCTGCGGCGGAAGCTAGGTTGCAACAGGAGCAGAGGAGGGCGATCGAAATGATTGCGCGGAAATTCATCGTTCCCTACCTAAGTTAAGAAGTGCTCGGCGATCATTCCAGAACCAACCCTTCCTTTCAAGCTCAGCGAGAAACTGAGGGGGTTCAGGTGGAACCAACGGAAAGTGACGTTCTGACAATCTTCTGTAAAGTTATTCGAAGCAGATTAACTGTCCGTTGAGGGTCGACAAGAACAGTTTGCCATTGGCACCAGCGAGACCGTCCCAGGTTGGAAGGACATCGAGTTGCAGCTCCTTGTCGATCTTACCGGTAATTGTGTTCACGACCAGCAATTTACCGCCTTGTTGACCATCAAGAACTTCGTCTTGCTTGGCCAGCAAGGCTTGTACCTTAGGATCGTCTTCGGTCAGGCCCTTGAATGTTTCTTCTTCGTTGATGATGTCCGGCGGGCCAACTA
>PKCQ01000049.1 GCA_002862265.1 Planctomycetaceae bacterium
CAAGCCAAGATCTTGGTACCACTGCATGCGGCGATCGCGCCAGTAGCGATACCAATCTTGGGACGAATCAGGATGGCAGAAGAACTCAATCTCCATCTGTTCAAACTCGCGTGAACGGAAGGTGAAGTTGCGCGGAGTAATCTCGTTGCGAAAGCTCTTGCCGACTTGGGCTATTCCGAAGGGTACTTTTACGCGCGAGCTATCGACGACATTCTTGAAATTCACGAAGATGCCTTGAGCCGTTTCAGGCCTCAGGAAGGCCGCACCTTCTTCGCCGCTGAGTGCCCCGACAAAGGTCTTGAACATCAAGTTAAATTCGCGCGGAGCGGTAAGCGTACCGAGCTTCTTCGCATCCGGAGCAAGCACCTCATCCATATCTTCGATCTCGGTCAGGCATTGGAACTCGCCAACTAAGCTGAGCTTGTCTGCATCTTTGGCTCGCAGCTTGAAGAACTTCATCGCTTTATTGGTAACCGCCTCGACCTCTTGGCTGGCTTCCACCATCGTGGTGACAAAGATCTTCTGGGCTTTGGCTTCCGCCCAGTGACCACGTACTTGGTCATGGCGGTAGCGTTTGCCAGTCTCGCGGCAATCGACCATAAAATCATGGAACAAGTCGTAGTGCCCCGAGCACTTCCAGACTTGTGGATGCATGATGATCGTACAGTCGAGGCCCGTCATTTCGTAAGTTGCCGGCGCACCGTTCATCACAGACATGTCGTCGTGACCACTGACCATATCGCGCCACCACGCTTCCTTGACGTTACGTTTTAGCTCGACGCCGAGCGGACCGTAGTCCCAGAAGCCGTTGAGTCCGCCATAGATTTCGCTCGACTGAAACAAGTACCCACGTCGCTTGCAGAGCGAAACCAGCTTTTCCATTTCCATGATAAACCTACGAATTGTGTTGGGGCTACAGTTGCTATTTCTTGTTCTTTTCGCAACCCGAAGCGTAAGCGAGGACCTCAGAATACGTAGCCTCGGTGACGCTTCGGTTTGGGAGTCCTGGGGCACGAGGTGAAAGGAATGGAGATCGATATTCTCGCGGAAAAAAATCTCGCCGAAAAAAGGAGCCATCTCCGCTCGTACCCCTAGCGACTCTCCCAGAGGGAGAGTAGATATTTCCGCTTGGCTAGTTCAGACCCACTCGCTGGCGCATATTGCTTGTATTTGTTCTCTGGTACGTTGTTCCTTGCATTTAGCTAGGCCAAACGAAAAGTTCCGACGCGACCGAGACCGGCAAGATCCTTGGTGATCTTTTCGCAAACCAATCCGGGTGGCTGCCAATCGCTCAAGCGATCGAATAGCATCGGCGAGGCTTCGACCATCAAGAAACCATCTGGAGCAAGAAAGTTCACGGCTTGTTGCATCAACTCGACCAGTAACTCGTTGCCATCTGGCCCAGAAACCAGAGCCAGCTCGGGTTCAAACTCACGCACAGACTTGTTCAGCTCTCGATATTCGGCTTCGGAGATATAAGGCGGATTGCTGACGATCAAATCAAACTTCTGACCTGGTTGGCACTCGCTAAGTAAATCCGACTGCAAAAACTGAATCTGCTCATGCGGCAATTCGATCTTCGTTGCATTAAGCTCAGCCAGCTCCAAAGCAGCGGCAGACTTGTCGATTGCCAAAACATTACATTCGGAAAACTGGGTCGCCAAAGTGATCGCGATGATCCCGCTTCCTGTACCGACATCACAAATATTTAGCTGCTCATCACTGGATGCTTCTGCTTGCTGTCGCGTTGCGACCAGTTCCTTCGCCCGGTCCAGCGCTTCGACCACCAAGTGCTCGGTTTCGGGGCGCGGGATGAGCACATCTGGATTGACCTCGAAGGTCTCTGCGTAAAACTCTTTGTAGCCGACCAAGTAAGCAACCGGCGTGCCTTCCGCGCGACGTCGAACCATCTCACGAAAAGCTGTTTTACCTTCATCCGATGGCTCAGTATCGAAAGTCGTATACAACTCGATGCGCTGGCACTCCAGTGCGTGCGAAAGCAGCACTTCGGCATCGAGCCGTGCAGACTGCGATCCGTTTTTTTGCAGGTACTCCGTGGTCCAGGTCAGCAAACGCCCCACGGTCCAAGTTTCCGTCACTGTCATTCCCCGCCCTCCATATCACCGCGAAGTTGATCTCTCTCATACTCTAGCAAGGCATCGGTAACGGGGGAAAGATCGCCTGCCATTACATGATCCAGCTTGTAGAGCGTTAAATTTATCCGGTGATCGGAAATCCGGTTCTGCGGAAAGTTGTAAGTCCGTATCCGTTGGCTCCGGTCGCCGGAACCGATCAAGGATTTCCGGTCGGCGGCTCGCTTCTTCATCTCTTCTTGCTGGCGGAAGTCGTAAATTCGGCTTTTCAAGACTCGTAGTGCCTTGGATAAGTTCTTGATTTGGCTCTTTTCGTCCTGACATTGAACAACGATGCCGGTCTCGAAGTGGGTTAGGCGAATCGCAGACTCCGTCTTATTCACGTGCTGACCACCCGGCCCACTGGCCCCGAACTTGTCGACACGATAATCATCTTTGTTCAGCTCGATTTCGACGTCTTCTGGCTCTGGCATCACTGCCACGGTGGCTGCCGATGTGTGAACTCGACCTTGGGTTTCCGTTTCTGGAACGCGTTGGACTCGGTGACCGCCACTTTCGAATTGCAGCTCTCGGAAGACGCCTTCGCCTTCCAGCCCAAGCACAATTTCCTTGAAACCACCGCGCTCGGTGGCGTTCATCTCCATGACTTCCGTCTTCCAGCCCTTGGCTTCTGCGTGACGCTTGTACATTTCATACAAGTCACGTGCAAAGAGTGCGGCTTCGTCACCGCCAGTTCCAGCTCGGATTTCCATCACGCAGCGAGCCCGGTTGGCGTCTTCACCACCGATGGTCAGCTCCAGCAGCTCATCCCATAGCTTTTCACGCTGGCTGCGGAGATCGGCCGTCTCTTCCTGAGCCATTGCCTTTTCGTCTGGATCGCCGCTCTCGGCCATTTCGACCAACTCGTCGATTTCGGAACTCATCTTTTTGTAAGTCCGATACTTATTGGCAGTCTTGGCCAGCGAACCGTGTTCTCGTGCGTAGGCAGCCATCTTGTTCGAGTCGGACATAACTTCCGGCTCGCTCATCGCTGCTTCGAGTTCAAGAAAGCGGTTGAGTTTGGATTCTAGGTCTTCGCGAACATTCACAGCATTATGACTTCATAAAAAAAGCCCGACGTGCAATCACGACGGGCAAGGGTGGTTTGGGATAAAGGCCGTTTTTTTGGGCCTCAAGGCCGACTGCGCAGCCCGCTGACAAGCGCAGTTGAACTGCCAGCCGGCTGGGTAGGCCTCGATCGAGTCGAGTGTCCAAGCTCTGGCACCACAACTGGCGTAGCTATTTTTTCTTCTTCTTAGGCTTTTGAAGACTCGCGTAGGAGCCGGCTGCAAACTTCTTCTGGAACTTGTCGATACGGCCCGCAGTGTCCACAAACTTCAGCTTGCCGGTGTAAAACGGGTGGCAAGCGTTGCAGATATCGACCTTCATCTCTGGTCGCGTGCTGCGGGTGACAAAGGACTCACCACAACCGCAAGTCACGGTTGTTTCTTGGTAATTCGGGTGGATATCAGCCTTCATGATTCTCTTCTTGCCGGTCGAATCCGGGGTCTCAAAAGCTTTGAAAACGTCTGTTGGATATAGTCGAATGGCCCTCGGCCATCTCAATTTGCTACGCCATCTGTTGCGGAAAGAAAAATGTTAGCCGCGGCTCAACGTTTTCTCAATGGCAAACCGTTAACTCTATCGGGGCAGAATCCCCGAAAATTGACAGCAAACCAGAAAAGTCTTCCACCTGCCTCGCTTAACTCCTGCCCGCTGAGGGGAACTAGCTCAGGAAGCTGTCGCAAGAAAGGCCGGTTTGTATCGCCACACTTCAAACCACCCTACAGAGGGAGAGCGGCGTAGTCCAAACCTAGAGCATTACCGCCGTCGAAAACGGCCAAATGGCTTGTTACCCTCGATGGGCGTAAAAGTGCCCTGATTTTCTTTGGCGATGATCTCAAGAGTTTCTCGCCCAAACTCGCTCATCAAATGCACCGTGTGAATTGGGATTTGTCGCAAGTCGGAGTCGACCGAGTTGATCTGCCGAAGCATTTGGAGTGAGTTATCTTGCAGTTCGCCGTCCGAGAGCATGAATATCGCATCAGGATTGAACTCCAGAGCATAGTGTAGCCCCTCGGCGGGCATCGTTGCCGCACCTAGAGTTCGCGAACGCAGCCAGTTTTTGACCCGCCTGATATTCTCATCCGTCGGCTTGTAGTACTTGGCTCTCTTCGGCTCCTGATTGAAAAGAAAGGTCGTTCCCAAGTCGAAGCAGATCACGTAGAACTCTTGCTCTTCCTTCAAGCCATTCAGACTATCGAGCAGTTTTTGGCAGGCGTAGGTCCAGCGTTCTCCCTTCATGCTTCGCGAGCTGTCCAAGACGTAGATGAACTGGTTGCCCTCTGCATAAGCACCAAAAAATTTGGCTCCACGGCCATTTCCCATCGGTTTCAAGTTCTCAATGACTTGATCGACGGTGGCCGATGTGAGCATCATTTTCTCGCCCACACCAAGATTAATAGGAGTTTCCACCTGCAAGTCCATCTTGAACTCAGTATCAGACTCAATGTTCGGTTCAAGCGGTTCATTCACCGAGATATCGAAAGTCTGCAGCTCTTCAAGCGTCGTCTCAATAGACTCGCCGACTTCTGCATTGATCAGAATTCCTTTGCTATCCTTGCCGCTTGTAAAAGCGACGAGTGCAAGTACGAGAAGCATGGCAATATGAAACACCATGCTTGCGAAGAATGCGATTGCGTTGCCGGTTCTACGGTCGTTACCGGATGGCGACTCTAGCTGTGGAGCGGAGGCTAACGCAACAACTGGTGCAACAACTGGTGCTTCAATCTGTTCTGGCGGTTCCAAGATCGACATGCCATTACTTGTTGGTGCGAAACTCAAGCTACGGAAAAATCTGGATCGATTCAGTTGAATCGATATCTTGAAATCGCCGACGCCGAGCCCAGAGAAGAGAATACACTTGCAAGAAGGAACTGCCGCAGGTCCGTCATATTCCCTCAAGGGCGATTATAGAGTTGAACCCACTGAAAGAAAAACAGTTTCCTTATTTGGTCAAATTAGCGGCTCAGCTTTGGTATTTGCGAGAGAATGGGCTGTTTCGGTGAAATGCCTCACCGATCTGAAAAGCGAGTCCCCACTGGCAGCAATTCGCCCAAAGGAACACCAATAGACCTTAGAGGGACGCTTAGCTCCTACGATTCCGACAGCTGAGCTCGGCAAGAGTTTAGGCAGATTCAGCATCAACACGCGAGTCCAGGCGATTCCGGAGGACCGAATGTCTTGATGGCTTCCACTTCGACGGTCACTGCTTCGGCTTTCAGCAGGAGAATTCTAACGAAACTCCATTATCGTCGCATTCCGTCGTAGGAATCGGGCTGTTCGGGCTGAGATGAAGCATTGGCAATCTGCGTTGCGGCGTTTCGCATAAGCTGAGCGTTCACGGAGGCGACACGCCGATATAGTTCTGGCTGCTGATTGTTCAGTGCCAAACTGTATTCGTAGTCTTTTTTCGCTTGCTGCAGATCACCGTTTTTCTCTCGCATCTGGCCTTTTGCAGCCCAAGCGCGAAAATCATTTGTATTCAGATTGATCGCTTCGTCCAAATAGCGTTCTGCCAAACTAGCATCACCGAATTCTTGATAAAGGCGAGCTAGCTCTACTCGAGGCGCTGAGGCCTGCGGGTTCTTTGCAGCCCAATCCTTTAGCAGCCTGATCCCTGAATCAGGCCGTCCCGACTCGGCTAGCAAAACGGCCAGCCCGCGGTGGCAGTCGACATGATTCGGCTGGAGATCAAGACATTGGTGGTACCATGATTCGGCCTGATGGATGAGCCGCTTATCTTTTTGCTTCGAACTCAGCGCAATGCGGTGGTAGGTCGCAGCTAGGTTGTAATACGTATCTGGATTGCTCGGATCGGAGCGCAACGCTTGCTGAAACTGTTGCAAGGCCTCACTATAACGCTGTTGCTGAAACATGCCGACCCCGACGGTATTTTGTCCGGTGCTTGTCCAGCGACAGCCAGTCAAAGTGCTCGCAAGCACCATCAGGACGATTAGAAGCCCAGCCCCAAATGGGCAGGCGGTAAATCTGGCATGTGAGTTGCGCATCAAGCATCCTTGCACAAGCACGAAAAAGTGGGGCAGAATGAAAGCTGGTCACGCTAGTGAAACGACTTTCTTGCCCAATGGAAGAAAGCGGGGCAATAAGTCTCACGAGCGTCGTCAGTTCGACCACGAAGTCGACCGGCCGTCAAACGGGGCAAACTTTAGTAAAATTTAGGATTATCTCTCAAGATTAGTTTCGCTATGCAAGCAATCTCGGCCCAAGTAAAAAGCTTTCCTGTGTATTTCCGCAATATGCCGCCCAGTTCTAATCACCAGCTCGAGCAATCTCCCTACAGAAACGCGGCGTCTCCACGCAAATCCCAGAAGTGAGCCTAAGAAAGTAAAACGTCCAGCGTTGTAAGCAGTTGGGTGATTTCTCTCCAACGGAGCCACTGCTGCCGGGGCATCCTTCTTCCCCATGCGACCGCTACTCGTGAGTCACCATGAGCGAAAAGAACGGAAAGCCCGGAGTAAGGACTACCGCCCCACGCCAGTGGGTCGCTGAGACCTTTGAAGAGCTTGAGCCCCTATTGCTCGCATACGTTTCACGGCGCGTGCGAAATCCAGAAACGGCCCAAGACGTGGTTCAGGAAGCGTTCGTCAAACTCTGTCAGCAGCCCTGGCCTGAGATTGGCGAACACACCAAAGCTTGGCTGTATAAGACTTGCCGTAATCGAGTGATTGATATTTTCAGAAGGGAAGGACGCATGCACGCAGTACAAACGGACGCCGACGTATCAACACTTCGCGATCGCAAATCTCGCCCCGCGGAGGACAGTGCAACACGAGACGAGCAGATCGACCAAGTCCGAGAGCAGATCAACGAGTTGCCTCAGCGGCAGCAAGAAATCCTGCGGCTTCGGATGCAAGAAGGCTTGACCTACAAACAAATCGCCGAGGTCACGGGCCTGACGGCAACCAATGTCGGCTACTTACTGCATCAAGCTGTTTCGGGCCTGCGAGGAAAATTACAAGTCGAATAGAAGTCGACAAATGCCCTCGCCCAATAAACAAATCATCCAAACCAAGCCCAAATGCGAAAATGCCTGCTCCCAAGGCACGAGGCAAACCCCAGGAGCACTCCGATGAGTGACCATGATTCCCAACAGTCCGACGATTTTTCTACAGAAGCATCCGCCGAAAACGATGCCTGGCCACAATGGCAGCTCACCTCTTTTGTGCTGGGCGAGCTCGATGAGCAAACGACCGCAGAGCTAAAGAAAGCCGCTCGTCGCGATCCAGAACTAACGGCCGAGATCAAAGAGATTCGTCGCACTTTGAGTCAAGTGAAGAGTGTCTTTGCTGCGGAACCTGTGCCTGCCGAGGCGTCGAGCAGCGAGCGACAGGAGCGATTGAACCGAATCTTCGGTGAGGCGGCGAGTTCTTCCTCAGCTGCAGCCCTAG
>PKCQ01000048.1 GCA_002862265.1 Planctomycetaceae bacterium
TCTGCGCCTGGGACCTCGAGGGCCGTCTGGGGTGATGGCAAGGCAGCGTCCGTCGCCTTGATTCATGATTTCCTTCAGTGCCGCTGTACCTCCTCGGCTGCTCGATCCTCGCACCGTTTCCAGGCCGGCAAAGCGAGCCATCTGCGATAGAATCTCTGCGTCTTGATGCTGGCTGACCAGCATGGCCAACCGTGAATTGGGGCGCAGGTAAACGGGGATCGGAAGGTATTCGTGCCAAAATACAAAAATCGCAGGTGGCTGAAAATCACTCGCACTAGGATCGGCACTAGGCTCGTGCAGAAAGCATTTGTAGTCGAGCGTAGACCACCACTGGTTGAGCACTTGAATACATCCTAGTCCGCCAAGACGCCATAGGAACTGCGGTGGTTTTTGACGCCTGAGGAATTGTCTGGTTTTGACGGAAAGTTTTAGCATCGATGGGGGCTTCTACGGTGAACGCTACCACTCGCCTTGAAAAACTTCTACGGCACCACCCGTCATGTAAACATGCTCCGTGGCTTCATCCCAACGCAGATGCAAGTCTCCACCGAGCAAATGGATAAGGACTTCACGTTGAGTTTTTTCGCATAGCGCACCTGCGACGCAAACGGCACTAGCTCCTGTCCCACACGCCCATGTTTCACCAGATCCACGTTCCCAGGTTCTCTGGCGAAGTTCCACTTCAGAGATTTGCTCGATGAACTCGACGTTGACTCTCTGTGGAAAACGGGCGTCGGTTTCAATCTGAGGTCCCATGCCGAGAACCAATTCATCAGTGGCTTCCGGCACAAAGACGACGCAGTGCGGATTGCCCATCGAAACGCAGGTTACCGAGAGGTTCTGATCACCGAATCGAGTCGGATGGTTGATCACGGGTTCTGTTGATATAGTTGTTGGGACTTCAGGCGGGGACAAGATGGGCTTGCCCATATCGACTGTTACCAGTTTTGCTTTTCCGCCTTCTATTTCTAGCGAAAGATCCAGCACACCGTTGCCGGTCAGAATGGAGAGCTTCTCCTGTTTGCAGATGCCGTGATCGTACACGTACTTGGCCACACAGCGGATGCCATTGCCGCACATCTCGGCTTCGCTTCCGTCGGCATTGAACATCCGCATCTGAGCATCAGCTTTTTCCGTCGGAAGAATCAAAATGAGGCCGTCTGCTCCGACACCGAACCTTCGGTCGGAAATTTGCTTCGCGAGTTCAGCAGGTTCGGCAGGCGTCGTTTCCTGAAAGCAATCAACATAGATGTAGTCGTTGCCCGCGCCATGCATCTTCGTAAACTTCATCTGACGCTAATTCTCTCGTGGTTTTCTTATGTTCTTGATAAATTGTGTGCGGTGGCCATGTCTTATCATGCAATGGTAACGAATCCAGCCTTGTCGTCGAGGCGTGCTTGTCGCACGGCGGGTAAGCTTAGCCAAGCAGATCCAGTTTTCCGGCATTTGCAGAATCTTTCGTAACTAATGCTGCGGTGGCACCTTCGCCGGTCCCTGACTTCGTATCAAGAGATTTACAAAGCTGATCGCTGCGAGGTCCACGCTCCTCGTTGGCATTGGTGATCCCTTCCACGCCATCGATCTGCACGAGATCGCCAGGCTTTGCTAACTGCGCTGCTTTAGCATTTTGCTTGGCTGCCTTCGATTCAGACTGCCGTTGCGCGGCTTGGGCGTTGAGGGCAACAATAGACGGAGTTGACATGTCCATTGATCTATCTCCTCCAAGGCAGAATAGGCGAGCTTTCGCGCTCCGCCAGTTCAGGAAAAATTTGTTGCATCGTTGCCTCTAACTGGGGAAAGGCGCGCCGTTTCATCGTTGGATTGTCTAGCGTTCCGTCGACGCGGATTTTCATCAGCGTTGCGAAGCGAGACTCTTGGAGCAGAGGTGAGACGACTCGGTTGCCTGGAAAGCGACTGCCAACATAGGCGTACATGTCCAGGTTGATTTCACGTCGCAAGTTGGTGCTTCCCTCGCCCTTCAAGCGAATCACATCGCCAGCGCAGTAGACGTTAGCCAGCTCAATTCGCTCGCCGTCAACCTCAAAGTCGATGTTGGCCGTTTGAAACGCATCGTCTTGTGCCGAAACAGAAGCGACGTTCATCAGCCGAATCATGAAGGGAAGCTCGTAAAGCTTGGCTTCGTTGATCTGGATCTTCCCATCACCGTGGTAAGTTTTCGGATCCCAAAGAATTCCGTCAATACTAATCTGTGCATCGCAAAGTCCTTCGACACTGGCCGAATCGACGCTAAGATCGCGGAGAAGTAAATTCAAGTCTGCGCCATTCAGACTGGTTTCGGCTTCGAATTCTCCCGTACCCATTTTGCTGCGCCCGGCCAGTACAAACTTGCCTGTTAGTGAGCTCGCAGTCATGGCTGTCGACTCCAGCGAAGCTCCGAAGCGCTGCAGAGCAGGGCTGGATGTAAGTAGTGGTTCTGTTCGATCGCCAAAGTAAAGCTGGTTGTCTTGAATAATGAATGGTCCACGGAGTCGCGTGACGGGGATCTCAAAGACGGTCAATGCATCCATGTCAAGAGATCCGCGGGCTTCCACGTAGTCCCCGCGGTTCTCCCCCTGCATCCAGACGGTGCCGCGTAAGTTGCCAACGTAACTGCCGTCAGCGAGCTGACCATCCTCGATGGCGAGTTGGGCGTCCCAGGCCGTTTCCAGTTCGTTCTTTTCGCTATCTGCAAAGACGATCTGGCTTTTACCGAATATGCTGATCGGCCCGCGAAAATCCGTCTTAACTAGCGAATCGCGAATCGAAGCGGGCAAGGCGAGCAAGAGCTCTCTATTGACAACTAACCGCGTCTGGGGAAGCCACTTCACGTCTGCTCGCCAACGACCGTCTTCTCTAGGCATGCATTCACCGCCCATTGCGATGCGGCTATCACCGTTAGTGCCCGAGGCATGATGGATTTTTACGTATCCCGGGATGTAGCTGATGTCACAGTCCACATCGGAGAGAAGATAGGGAAAGGATTTCGGTTTGACTCGCAGCGAGGTGCCGGAACTTGCGTTGGTGGAACTTTCCTCCAGGATGCGAACCTCAGTTCGAACAGCCGTGTTTGGCGTTTTTCGAGAGAGTTGGACAAGGACTTTGTCGAGCGTCCCCTGAGGCCGGATTTCATCCCATACGAACTGCGTTTCCGCTGGCAATGCCGTCTTCAGTTCTTTGTCAACTGGCAAGTTCTCGGCTCGGAAATCGAGGTGCATGGGGACACCTTCGGGGGCGATCTGCCAATTGCCTGAGCAATGGATGCGTCCACTATCGTTGTGCCCGACAAACTCCGAGGCTGTCCACTCGTTGTCGGTACACCGAAGTCTGCCGCGAATGTCGTAAATTGGGTAGCGAAAGAGATCGTATTCGATGCTAGCTGACTCGATGAGAGCATCAAGCTTCTTGTGCCATGTGTCCTCAAGTGAACTGCGGTGGAAAACAGCGCTGCTAACTCGAACCGTTCCAGTTGGATGCAACGAGCGAACAAACTTTTCGCCACCAGACATAGGTTTGCCGGTTTGAGTAAGACTCGAGAGCATGAGTTCGTCGATCGAAACTGGCTTGTCAACACTGCAAGTCAGTGTGCCGAACCAGGGTGATACAGACTCGGGGGCCTGCCTAGAATTTGTTAATGAAAAGCTACCGTGCATGGGTTGTCCGCCTGTCAGTCCTGAAACGTGTTCGCTGCTAATCTGATTGTTCTGATAGACGACGCGTCCGGCAATGTTTTCAATCGGATAGGGGAAAAGCCAAGGGCGAATCGCAACGTTCTGAAGCCGGACGTCAATTTTGGGCGTCCAGTTGCGGCCATCAAACGTTAGATGAACGTCTCCCGTGACTCCGCCAGTGACATTCATCTTGTCCCAGCTTGCCTGCAGTTTGGGTGACAGTGATTCGTAGAGCCTATGGTCTAGTTCTAGATTCGCCACTTGCGCTGCAACTACTAAGGGGCTCTTGGGCCGATACCCGAAGATGTTCGCGTTGAGCTTGATTTTGGCAGCTCCGCTTTCAGCCGACAGGTTCTTCAGTTTGAGAACCGAGTTTTCACAAGTGAACTGACTGTCAATGTTTTGGAGAAGGTACGGCAATCGCTCGTCCTGAAGTCGGCCCGAGCGAAGTTGACCATTGACAGTGAAGTTCGGGGGGTTTCCGTCTTGAGAAGTAACTTTGAAGGCAGCGCCGGCTTCGCACTCTAATCCACTGAGTTGTGCGAGGTACTTCGATATCTCCGGCGGCAAAGTTTCGTGCAGTGACTTGGCAAGCATCAGTCTCTTGATGTTGCCCTCCACGGCCCATGTATTCCGTTCCGGTGCGACATGAGCCTTGAACTGGAAGCTTCCGATGGTGCCAGAACTCCGGCCCGTTACATTGGCATCGATGACTTTCGTGGTTTGGGATGCGACGACGATCTTACGATGGTCCACGACACCGGTTAGATCATGAAATGTGATTCGTGGTGCATCCGTATGCTCGGATTTTCGAAGGTTTACGGTGGCTCCGGCAAAGATAATTTTCGGTGGCGTTGAATTGGGTTTGGGATGCGGTATCAATCCTTCGACGGACCAAGAGCCGTCGGCTGTGGGGTAGACATTACACTGGATTCCGAAGAGTTCGACTTTGCTCAGGGCAATGCGTTTTTGTAGCCAATCATCGATTCCGAGGTTGCCGCGCAGTACAACACGGCCGGCCGCAAAAGTGGGCGCTGCTCCGGCCTTGCGTTCCGACTTCGAGCCTGCGGTGACATTGCTGAGGACGATATCGCCACGATCATTCTGACTAAGGCTTTCAAAATTCACTTGCGAGTCAGCAAAGAGTTGTACGAGCTCTTTTTGAACGGCTGCATGCAGCTGATGGTGGTATTTCTTCGAGCACGCTCGGTAGACAAGAACCGTTGCAACAATTGCCAGAATAAGGATCAGCAGATTCGAGTGCGAGTTACCAGCACGAGATGCTAATTTCTTTTCCTGAGATGGCTGTACGGCAGATTGAGAACGGCGCAGCTCGAAACGCCTTCGCACACTACGAAGGCCTCGTTGAGCAGAATTGTGCATAGGAACATCCATGTACTTCTGGCGCTGCGATGCTGTTGCTGACGAGGCGAGGAGACAGCACAAACCTTTCCGTTAAGTGCACGTCGACTCAGGTTTCCTTTTCTCGCGCACTGCATCCAAATTTGGCGGCGAGTGCCACTCCGGCGAGCACGCAAAGAACAAAGACTGCGGGTTCTCTGTAGCGGATAGAACCAACAAATACCATGTGCAGCAGCGTGAAGTAAATACAAGGCAGCCAGCAGAGCCAGATCACTGCCCTGCCCCGTTTTGCTAGCAAATCCGACTGGGGCGAACCGCTGAAGGTTGCAATGGCGGCAAAAACCATAACGAAAGAACAGCTAATCGTGATCGCTAGCCGCATAAAGCTTGAGGCACTTTCTCCTCCGCCCGGCCAGATACTCCAAGTCCGCAGGAATTTGAGTCCTGCCAGCTGAATTGTACGCCCCGGATGCTCCAAGGCAAATCGAACGGCAGCCGCTTTGGCTCGGCGGTCAACTCGATACTCAAAGGTACTCGCAAGTGGCTCAGTGGTGGCCGCATCCGCCACTCGCTGTTCATCCTGAAGCCGTATGCTAAATGCCATACCAGTATCACTTCCACCAGTCGCTTCAGGGTGTAACCCATCGTACAAACTCAAGCCGACTTGCAGCGAAGTGGGCACGAAATGGCCGGTGAGCTGATAGTTTCTAACCCACCACGGGCTCATCGTTACAGACATAGTTAGCAGAGCTATCATGCCCAGTTTCAAGTGTTCCCTTCGATCGGGACCAATCAAGAAAAGAGCCACCGTTGAGAAGGGAATAAATAGCAGCCAACTTGGGCGAGCCAAAATGGCAAGACCGGCCATGCAGCCTCCCAACGCAACCCGGCGATAAGAATATGCACTTCTGGTGTTCGCATTACTCGGGCCCTTCTGGAAAGCTACCTGCAACTGCAGCAGGTGAGCCAGCATCAGCGGCATAAACACCGCCTCGCTAAGCAAGGTGATACTCATACCGATGGCTGAGGGGTAGACTGCCGCAAGCGCGCCCGCAGCAAGACCTGCACATGGTCCTGCTAACCTTCGAGCAAACAGGAGCAAGAGTGCGACCGCCAAAGTCCCGAGTGCGGCACAAGCTAGGCGCGCTAGGAGAACTTTTGCCGAAAGTCCTAGGGGAATCGATGTGAATGGCGTTAGAAAGAGTGGAAATAGCGGCGCACGAAAAACGCTCGCATCAGGACTCCCGTATTCGTAGTTTTCCCCTGCAGCGATATGTTCAGCCAGTACCCAATAACTGAGGCTATCACCCATCCGGAAAAAATGTGCCTCCGCATCAGTCGTCTGATGCCAAGTAATTGCGGCCGTCAATCGCAAGAGAAATGCGACTGTGAGAATGAGCCAAGTCGCTTTGCGAAAGTTCCAATTCATCGGTAAAGCGACGATTTCTTTGAAAGCCTGCAGGTCGCCTAAGCGGCACGACGAGCTGACTGCTCGGCAGGTGCGGTGTTCTCTGTTCCGCGGATTCTGGCCTGCAGCGACAGCGGTTGTGCTGTTCGCGAGTACTGCTCGAAAGGCGTCTTCCGCAATGCGATGCCTACCAAGTGACCTCCGAAGGCAAGTGATAGTTTCAGGCTGCGGTCAATGTTGGTTTGCGTTCCATACTTGGGCAAGCAGTCCAGCTCGCTAATTGGCGATTCTAGATTCATCGTTGGAGGAGCATAACCGTCTCGCATCGCCAAAGCGGTGATTGCAAGCTCCGCGGCACCTGCCGCGTTTATCAAGTGTCCCATCACGGCTTTGTTACTGCTGATCACAGTTTGGTCAGCTTTGTCACCGAGCGCCATCGAAATCGCCTGCAGCTCGCTGCGATCATTTTGCTCAGTGCCCGTTCCGTGCGCGTTGATGTACTGTGGGCCGCGATAGTCCCAACCTGCTCTACGTAACATTTGACGAATGAGTTCAACAAGGCACTCGACGTCGCCGTCTAAGCCAGTCACATGATGAGCCTGGCAAAGCGTGCTCCAGCCGGCGAGTTCTGCGTAGATACTGGCTCCACGTTCGATTGCCTGCGAGCGTCGCTCGAGAACCATCAGTGCCGCACCTTCGCCCATGACAAAGCCACCGCGTGTTTTATCGAAGGGCCGGCAAGCCTCCTGAATCGTTGGGCCGGTCGACAGTACTCCCATGCGGTAAAACGAAGCCAGAATCAACTCTGTGATCGCATCCGCCGCTCCGCATAACGCAAAGTCACTCTGTCCAGACTGCAGCATACGAACTCCGGCAATCGTGCTGACTAGTCCACTCGCGCAAGCCGTTGTGTGGCAAATGCGGGGGCCATGTAGATCGAACTCATTGGCCACCACGCCATTCAGACAGATGCCAAAGAGTACATCACAATCATGGAACGCGCCAAGCCTGAAATGGATGCCACGCACATTCTGAAACGTGCAGATAATGTTGTTCAATCCATCACTGCACACCTCAATAAAGAAGAAAGGCTATTTTTGGCATTTGCTACCCAGGCAACGACCAATGCTCACAAGCGCCCAGCGACACCAGGCGAGGCAT
>PKCQ01000164.1 GCA_002862265.1 Planctomycetaceae bacterium
CTTCCAGCACTGCCGCGCTTGTAGAACTTGATCGGTGCGAAGTGAAGCTTCGCATGCCATGAGCCATAAGTCGGAAGCCACGCTCGAGGAGCCAACTTGCGCAGCTAGCTCGGCACCAGATACAAAGGATTCAATTGCTGAGGCGGTCTGTTCGCTGGCGACTTGTAGTTCGCCCTTAAAGCGAATTGCTTCGAGTTTGAGTAATGGACTTTGGAAACCTGCGGCGATGTCTGTTAGCTTGCCAATCACAGCCTGCGTCGACTTCGCGTCGGTGGCGGTGGTAGCCAGTGAACGCAGGTTCGCACGCCACTCTTCGGCCAACTCTGGCTTTGCCTTCAGTTCAGCTTGCAGTTCGGCCCAAAGAGATGCAGCGCGTTCGTTGCCCAAGCTCTGGGCAACAAACTGAAGCGTGGCAAACTTTGCATGCTCGGGCGGTTCAAGCAGGAGACGGCGTGCCGAGCGAGTATGAAGCTGAACAAAAACTCTTGCCGATCGCAGCTTCTTCCGTTCGAGGAGTGTGTTGACCTGCTTAAGCAATTCGCCAGTAGGCAAAGCCTCGCAAGTTCCGCCTCCCAGGAGTTTTTCTTGTCCGTTGAAGCGAATTTGTTTGGCCCGTGGATTCGACACACGCGTTGCATCAGCGGCGGCTCCCGCACGCTCGGAAATGGATGCAGAACTATTGGCTTGATTGTCTTCAAATCCAAGCTGATCAGAGATAGGACTTGAGAAGATCGCACATCCGGAAAATGACAGTAGGCTTCCGAGCAATATCCATGAGACGCTGCGAGCTGGTTGCGAGTTTTTTGACATGTCCATACCCGCTTCGTCAGTAAATGGCCGGAATGACATTGTGCATCTGGAGCAAGCTCGCTCGCTTGGCACATTCGGGAGCTGGACGAACCACCTCGCACGGTAGATAGGTACTCATTGTTCCCTTCGGATCTGGCCCATTGGGATGCAATGAATGCTCGGCGACGAAGCACTGGCTTCTTTCGGCCGCGTCAGCTGGCGTGTTAAACACATAAGGACGTATCATCACGATGAGCTCACTTCGTTGACGACCAGTGCCTTGACGTCGGAACAGAAAACCGAGCTTTGGAATATCGCCCAGGAATGGAATCTGATCACGAGTGTCCGAAACCTGCTCCTCTATTAATCCACCGAGGGCAACTGCCATACCGTCTTGGGCAACGACAGTTCCCGTGACGCTTCGACGTCGAACTGTATCGACGTTTACGGACGTCACCGTCGCGCCATTGGTCGAAGGAACTGGGATGGATGCTCCAGCAATGATCCGCTCGCTATTTTCTTCGACAATTCGCAGCGTCACGGTACGATCCGAGTTAATGTTCGGCGTGATCAGAAGCGATTGGCCCACATCGCGAAGCTCGGTGATTGGCGTCGGCGCCACTGCACCATTTACTGCTCCTACTGCACCGCCAACAATCTGCCCAGGCGTAAAACCAACCGTAAAAGGGAGCGTATCGCCGACGAAAATCCGACTAACTTCGTTGTTCGCGGTCAGGATTAGCGGCGTCGCAAGTGCCGTGACTCGGTTCTTGCTTTCGAGCAACTGCATGCGGAATCGAAAGTCGTCATCAATGACTTGGAAAGTCAATGCACCAGGGACATTGCCTGAGACCCCCAATCCGTTTGCCAGCGTGCGAGCGGTGGCTGAGCCGCCTGGAAACGGTTGTGACGGTGCAACGGAGAACGGAGCTCCATCAGAGAAAGCTCCAGCCATGTCGTTGTCGCCCGCAAAGTATTCGAAAGCGCTGTTGAGTCCATCTGCCAATTCGACACGCAGGACTTTGACTTCGAGCAACACTGTCGGAGTTGGTACATCCAGCTCTGCAACGAGTCGTTCGATCTGCTCCATTGTGCGAGGATCGCCAGTACGCACTAAGACTTGATTGTTACGTCGAATCGTAGAAACGTAAATTGTTGCTTCTTTGCGACGCAACAATTCACTGCGTTGGTCTTCGTCAAGGTTGCCAGCTGCCAGCTGGTTCTCAATCGCTTGGATTTCTGATGAGGACAGATCGGAAAGTGGCTGTCCGTCCGCAGTAGATGAGCTCTGCTGACTTACGCGGGATCGGGAGCGATTGGTCGGGCCTCCGCCGCGTCCGCCACCGAAGCCCCCCAGTCCTCCACCCAAACCTCCCAGGCCACCGAATCCCAGGCCGCCTCCGCCAAACCCTCCGACTCCGAGTCCGAGTCCGTTTGAGTTGCCTAAGTTGTTTTGTCCTAGTCCGCTCCCGCCACCGAAAGTACCAAGTCCCAGTGCTCTACCGTCGACCAGATCAAATCGATTGAAGCGTTGGGTGAGCTCGATGAAGTCCGTGAAGTCATTGTCGGCCGAATTCAGTTGCACCCGATCGCCATAGACATGCTGAATTGCTTGTGCGACTGCGGTCGGATTCGGATACAGCAACGTGAACACCCGAGTTTCTTCGTCTCGGAAACTCGTCAGATCTCGCTCGTACTCCTCCCGAGTTGCGATGCGGATAATTCCAGACTGGTCGTCCACTCGGTAGAAAAGACCGTTTGCTTTTACGATCGCATCGATGGCGTCAATGGCCCGAACGTTCTCAAAATAGACGGTGATCTCTTTTTCGCCGGCATCCGCACTGGTGATGACCTTTAGCCCTACTTCTTTAGACAGTGTCTGCACTGCTTGCGCTAGCGGCACTTTTTCGAAATCGACCAGAGGAATTTCAATACGCGCGCTTGCTGGCAACGCCTCAGCCCGATCCGTCAAATCGATTGGTTCAACTGGCAACACGGAACGGGTACCAGGAAGGCTCGGCAGTTCGCCCTGTGATTGCGAACCGCCAATTTGCAGATCAGTGAGTCGTTGAGCCTGCAGTAACTGGGGCAGACTGGTAGCCAGAGCTAGGAAGAATAGTAAGACTCGGTAATTCAGGAGCACTAGCGCGCCTTCACCCTAGAACCAATATGGAACGCGACCTTTCAAGTGGATCGGTTAGGTAAACTTTGCGGCTTGAGTCGAATCTGCGGATTCTGTGCGATGGTGAAGTGTTAGTACTGTCCCAAAGGCTTGCTTTTGCAGGTGAAGGCTCCAACAAACGCTTCAGTGAGTTGGTTTTCCGCAGGCAATGTCAAACCGATTAGTGGCTTTTGAGGTATTTCACATGTAAAATTTTGAGGAAATACCCTTTGCTCGCCCGGATAATGCTTGCGGAACGCGTGCAACGCGAGCCTAATGAGCATGTGGGAAGGATCAAACTGCGTGAAACCTAAGTCTAAAGCCAGAAGCCACCAGAGTACTCGATTTCGTGTGGGTGGCTGGCTGTGCGTGGTTCTTGGGTTGCTATGGGCTTTCAATCCCGTTCTTCACGGTGTTTTCCACATTACTGACGTAGCTCACCACCACCCTGAGGGGTCCGTGCACGAGCATCATAGCGTGTCACATCATGGCCACGATCACGCCGGTGGGAGTCATTCTCATACTTCGCGTTCTCAGCAGGAGTCCGGCACGGATTCTGGCGAACGGCAAGACGGTGAGCCTCAGGATGATCACAAGTCTCCGCAACCTCCCGCGGAAGACTGCCCAACCTTTATCTTTTCAGCACTTGAGCTGACTGCATCGGATGATATTTCGATTGAAGTCGAGCTGAGCGAGACTTCGCACCTAGGCGATGAGGTCTTTGAAAGTGTTTGTTTTGATGTCTCGACTTTTGTCGGAGCGGCAGGTCCTCGAGGGCCGCCTGCGTAATCGTTCGTCGGAGATCACCTTCGGAGATCTGCGTTAAATAGCGATTCTTAGACTGAGTCTTTCGCATTCTGGCGAGAGATCTCCACCGAATATTCTTTGTGCCGCGACTAAAGCAGGTGCGTAACGATAGTCGGTGTATCAAATCAACACTCACTCATATTCAGACGTCATTCAAATGCCAAAAACAGTTACTCGCCGCAATGGCTTAACCCTTATCGAACTTGTTGTCGTTCTAACCATCTTGGTTGCTCTCGGAGGCATCGCCGCAGCTACGCTTCCCAACATGCTCAATCGCACTCACGTCGCGACCGTTGCAACGAGTCTGCCGACGATTGATGCCAGTATTCGTCAGAATATCTTGATCAACAGTGGTCAGATGGGTGATCGCTTTGACGGGCTTGTTACCACTGGCTTGACCGGAACTCCTGCTTCGTTCGTAAACGGCAGTGGTGCGTATGCAACTCACTCCTTAGCTGGAAACGACGTAGCAGCACTGAACGGTCTAGGTCTCACGCAATTGGTGCCAGCCGATGACACCGTTGAAAATGCAACCTTCGAAGGTCATACCGGACAAGCCGTGACCATTGCAAACGGATTAAACGTATGCACCTTGGCTGGCACCGAAACGACTCGGATTCTCAGCGACGTTTGGAATTACACGCCCGTAGCTGGCGCTCAATACATCGTGCTTGGCCTAGGAGCCCAATGCTCATTGGTTGGAGCAAACGAAGGTGCATTCTTCCCGGAGGCTCCGCTGCATGCTGTCGATGCCCACAGTGAACGAGCTGACAATTCTTACGCTCGTGTCTTGCTTGTCGTCGAGTTGACGGACGCTGGAACCGCTGACGCAGAAGCCCGCTACATCGGAGTCGGTGCTCCGCACCCAGATGGCGTGCAAGGCGTTTCCACTCACTTGAAAGAGTGGTACGGAGGTTGATCCGTAGTTGGGATGCCCGCCGAAAGTGCACCCCACAATCTTTTTATGATGCATCGGATGGTGGCGAGAACGTCGCCTTCCGATTAGCGAAATGCAAAACGCCCGAACTCCCGACTGGCTGGGCGGTGCATACTGACTCGACGTTCTCGAAAAAGAGCCCTCCGAGTCAGCCCTATCTTACTTTCGGAAGTAACATACCTACAGGCTGATGTTATGGCGATTCGCCAACGTAAAGAGCTTCTAAAACGGAACCAAGGACTGACTTTGGTTGAACTCGTGGTCGTCCTTACGATTCTGGTTGCACTTGGCGGCCTAGTCATTCCGCGATTGATGGCCACCACAGAGGTGGCTCGAGAAACAGCAACCCGTGCTTCGGCGGTAGAAATTCGTGATGCAGTAATGCGTTTCTGGTCTGACTGCAAATACGCGTACCCGTACAAACACTCGCATCCTGAAATCACCGCAGATGATCAACGAATCCAGCTGGGACATTTGCTCGAGCTGCCCAGTACTTTCCGCGAGTTTGATCCGAATCTGCGACTTGGATGGAACGGACCTTATCTCCAAAGCGATGGACGCCTCTATTCGATTGACGACGGATCAGGTTTTACGTCGGCTTATGGCGATGCATCACAGCCAGCCGTCCGAGACACTTTTGCAAATCAAGATTACGATCTCGATGGCGTCGTCGAGAGTGGCCTGCCTTTTGTCATTCAAGAACCGACGTTGAGTAATTTAGGCCTGTCGTCGTTGGTGTACGAGATTGGCGAGACACGAGAGGTTCGAGTTGTATCTGCAGGATCAAACGGAATCCTGGAAATAGAAGAAAGCCGTTTCGCATTGGAACTTGAAAGCAATCCCGCTCTGAAAGGAGACGACATCTATGTCTCGTTCACACTACGTTAAGGGATTGACGCTGATTGAAATGGTGGTCGTCTTGGCAATCCTAGCCGTTTTGGCTGGCGTTGCAGTACGGTCACTCGAGCCGATTGC
Organism: Planctomycetaceae bacterium; assembly: GCA_002862265.1. Lineage (GTDB taxonomy): Bacteria > Planctomycetota > Planctomycetia > Pirellulales > Pirellulaceae > Aureliella. The sequence goes on from PKCQ01000164.1 coordinate 5,670, forward strand.
GGACCAGACTCGCTACGAAGTAACTCAGAAAACTTTCGAAACACTGCGAAACGCGGTGGTAGAAGATCGCCTGCAGAGCAGCGGCGTTCACCAAGTTTCGGGTTTCGTCGCTGATGTAGGTCTCTTGCCCAAAACGGCGGCCATGCTGATCGATGATGTTGGGTCATCCGAGTTCACCAGTGTCTCGCCAGCAATTTCCCTTGCATCCTTTGCATTCTCCGACCGAGTCGGTCCTGCTGCGACATCGCCGGCAAACCCGACAAGTGTGGATTGCAGCGGCGTCACACTGCGTTGCGGGTGGCGTGGCCCCTACGTAACCGCAACGGATCCTACGAAAGCGATCACAGATGCCTGGGGACGTCCTTTCGGTTTGGGAGAGTTTCCCATTCCCGGTAGCGACGTGCATCTCCTGTGGACCGCGGTCACACAGCAGTACAACGATCTTTCCGTCAATGTGCAGACAATGGGCCTACAAACTGTCTCCGGTCTGAGCTTGGACAATTTGGGGGCTGCGAAAAACGCGGAAGTGGTTCTGGTTTATCCGAACCCTACGATTTCGACTGACACTCTTGCGGTCATGGTGGATGACGATGGAAACAACAATGACAGTCGCTTTCGATTTGAAAATGTACCAGTCGGGGTTCGAGCCTTAGTGTTCAAAGAACCTGTGGGTACAGTCCAGGCGATACGTTACATCGAAGTATCGCCGATGCAGAATGCGAATCTAACACTAACTATCACCGAGTTCTAAGGCACTTCGAAAAAGAAATGCCTGTCTAACGCTCACAAAGAATTAACAGAGCCTGTAAGCGAACAGTATTATGTCAAACCGACAGACGCTACTCCTGATCTCACATGGTCAACTTGCAAGGATTGATATCCTTGCTGGTAAGTCGCCTCGCGTGAAGGACGTTTGGACTCGCGAGCGCATGCCTGGCGAGTCCACCGCAACTTTAGTTGACGCCGCCATCAGGCTAGGGCCCAGGAAGACTGGCGAAGTCTGGGTCTTTTTGAATGAGTCCTGGACTGGAGTCATTCAACTTGCTGCTGACGTTGCTCGTGCACTAGAGAGCGACGAGCTGCATCAGGCGATTGCCCTGGAGGCCGAAAATTATTCTGGGATCTCTGCCTTCGACTCGCATCTAGGTATGCATGTACTTCCCAACGACGCTGACGGAGAAGTGCGTTGGTGGGTTACGCAGGTTCCGCAAAGCGACTGGCAAGAAGTGGAGCAAGTCGTCCGACAGTTTGGTGGCAAGTTGACCGGAATGGGACATCCCGCCTTAGCTGCTTTCCCAACGAAACAAAATGTATCTGGAACACAAGCGGACAGTCATCCCTGGAGACTCATCCAAGCTTTCGGCGAGTCGACCATCTCTGTAGAAGGTCGTGGGAACGACATCCAAGATGTGCTGACCTTCGGAGACCTCAAGACACAACGAACCCGATCTCAATTGGTTGAATGGTGCGAAGAGGAGGGGAATAAGTCCTTAGCCTGGGTGACAGACCAGCCTTTGCCAGAACTGCTCGTTGATCCAAGATGCAAACAGATTTTACTCTTTGGCGATAAGAACATTGGAGCCGCTGCCCCAGACGAATCCTCAAGAGTTTCAATTAGAGGAGAATCCGCGCTTCGAAGCTGGGCGGAAACGACAGCTAGAACACTTCGCGTTAGCCGGAGTGCGAAGCGGCCAATACCTTTCGTTGTCGCCAAGAAGCCGCCCATGTCGAGTCAGGCAGCGACTTGGATTGCCTGCGGCTTGGGTCTGTTGGTAGCAATCGGATGCTTTGCTTTGCATTCTTCGACGAGTCAGCAAATTGCAGACCTGGACGCAAACATTGGAACTCTCAACCAAACCAAGAAGTCGCTCTCACTGGACAAACAAGCGTTACAGAACCTGAAGAAGGAATATC
>PKCQ01000166.1 GCA_002862265.1 Planctomycetaceae bacterium
GAGAATGCTCGATACAGTAGCGGAGCAGCAGGATATGTCAGTGGCGCCTCAGGAGCGCCCTTCGTCCGTAGAGGAAGTAGTCAGAACTTTCGGCGAATCTCGCTAAGCGTCATGGCCATCGCTTGAGACGTCACCGGACTCAGGAGCACCGCCAGAGTCTGAAGCTTCGGACTGAGCGTCTTCGGCAGGTGCTGATTCAGCACTCGGTGCCTCTGCCGCATCAGTCGCGGGTTCACCCGCAGCTTGAGCCTCGTCTTCATCGTCTACCTCCTCACGCGGAACACGAACGATAGCAGTAACTGTATCGCCGTCGTCCAAGTTCATGATGCGGACACCTTGAGTGTTGCGGCCGATGATACTGATTTCCTTGGCTGCCAAACGCTGGATCTTGCCACCAGAAGTAATCATCAACAACTCGTGCTCGTCGGTGACTTGAACCACTCCGACGACCGGACCGTTGCGATCCGTGGTCTTAATGTCCATCAAGCCGCCGCCGCCGCGTTTCTGAGTCCGATAGGACTGGCTCGAATTGGGTGAGTCGGAGTCGCCTTCCGCCGCAGGTGATTCTGCTGCCTCATCACCACTTTCACCGTCGGATTCGGTTGGTACGGAGCCCGCCCCAAACCAGGTCCGCTTGCCGTAGCCTTTCTCGCAGGCAGTCAGTAGAGTCGCTTCAGGATCGGCGACAACCATACCGACGCAGGTATCGCCTTTCTTGAGTCGGATTCCGCGAACACCAGATGTGTTCCGACCCATGGCTCGAGCATCGGACTCGGCAAAGCGTATGGCTCGGCCGCCAGCTGTTGCCATCAGCAATTGATCGTTTGGCCCGACGACTTTGACGTCCACCAACTCGTCGTCTTCCTTGAGCTTGATCGCAATGATGCCACCACGCTTGGGGCGTGAGTAAGCGTCCAGGGCCGTCTTCTTCACGAGCCCTTGTTTGGTAGCCATTACTAGGAAGTGCCCTTCAAGGTTGAAGTCGCGAACTGCCACGCACTCTGCGATCTGCTCACCTTCTTCCAGGTTCAACAAGTTGACGACAGCACGCCCGCGGCTTTCGCGGCTAAGTTGCGGAATATCATAAACCTTCTGCCAGTAGACCTTGCCTTTGTTCGTGAAGAACAGAAGGTAAGCGTGCGTACTCGCGACAAACAAATGCTCTAGCGGATCCTCGTCCTCAACCTTCGCACCTTTGATGCCTTTTCCTCCACGACGCTGCGCTCGATAGGTCGTCGAAGGAATTCGCTTGATGTAACCGCGGTGGCTGATCGTGACCACCATGGTTTCTTCGGTGATCAAATCCTCAAGGTTGTAATTGCCGATCTCTTCACTGGAGATCTGCGTGCGGCGATTGTCTCCAAATCGCTTTGAGATCTCCTCCATCTCGTCTTTGATGATGGCGTATATGTTGGCTTCGTCGGATAGGATTTCGAGATAGCCATCGATCTCTTCGAGCAAAGCTGCGTGTTCGTTGGAGAGTTTGTCTTGCTCAAGGTTAACCAGTTGGCCAAGACGCATGGCCAGAATCGCATCGGTTTGCACGCTCGTCAATGAGTACGTATCGGCGACACCGCGATCGCTTTGAAATTCTTGAAAGCCCTTGTCGCCCAATGCACGCTGCATCATCGACGCAGGAACTTCGACCCCCATCAACCGTTCCTTCGCTTCAGGCTGAGTGCGGCTGGAGCGAATGATCTGGATGATCTGGTCAATATCTGCCAGGGCTAGCAGTAAGCCCTCGATAGTGTGCTTTCGCTTGCGAGCTCGAGCTAGCAAGAACTGCGTGCGGCGACGAATAACTTCGAGGCGATGTCGAATGAACTCCTGAAGCATCTCCTTGATCGTTAGCTCACGTGGCTTGCCGTCCACCAGGGCCAAGAAAATCAACGAGAAGGAATCTTGGAGCTGCGAGTACTGGTACAACTGATTGAGTACGACGTCCGCATCATGTCCTTGTTTGACGTCGATGACGAGACGCACGGGCTCTTTCAGGTCGCTTTCATCGCGGATGCCTGAGATGCCCTTGATTTTGCCCGTGCTAACAAGCGCGGCGATCCGTTCGACCACACGGTCGCGGAACTGTTGAAAGGGAATCTCGTGGACAATGATCCGGGTGCGTTTGCCTTTCGTATCAATCGAAGTGCGAGCGCGGACCACGATGGTGCTGCGGCCCGTCTTGTAGCCTTGGCGGATTCCCAGATGCCCACAAATGATCCCGCCTGTTGGGAAGTCCGGGCCTGGGATCAATTCAAGTAACTCATCGATCGTGACTTCTGGATTGTCGATCAACGCAATGACGCCTGAGCAAACCTCACGCAAGTTGTGGGGAGGAATGCTGGTCGCCATACCAACTGCAATACCAGTCGTGCCATTGACCAGTAGGTTCGGGAAGCGTGATGGCAACACCACGGGCTCATTGCGAGCTTCGTCGTAGGTCGGAACGAAGTCAACCGTATCGAGCTTGATGTCGTCCAGCATCATTGCTGCTGCGGCACTCAAGCGAGCTTCGGTGTATCGCATCGCAGCCGGAGGTAGGCCCGCGATCGAACCAAAGTTACCCTGCTTGTCGACCAAAACTTGACGCATGTTCCATTCTTGAGCCATGCGGACGAGCGTCGGGTAAATAACGGCTTCACCGTGGGGGTGGTAATTTCCACTGGTGTCACCGGAGATCTTTGCACATTTGACTCGTTTGGAGCTGGGGCCAAGATTCAAGTCATTCATCGCAACCAGAATGCGGCGTTGTGAAGGCTTCAGGCCATCACGCACGTCGGGCAACGCCCGGCTGACGATAACGCTCATGGCGTAAGTCAGATAGCTGTCACGCAACTCGTTTTCGATCGGCTGATCGATCAGCTCCGTGCCAATGCCATTGCCATCTTCGCCGTCCCCGTTGTTGGGCTCTTCGCCTGCTGGTAGATTTTCGTCTTCTGGTGGAGGTACATCCGACAAATCAACATCCTTCGCGCTAGCTTCTAGTCTGCCTCAGGCCCGAATTGGGAGAACCCGCATGACTTCAGGCTAAGGTCTTGCTGGACGAAAAGTGGCCGTTAGGAGCTCCCCAGGAGCAACCAGGCAGCCTGGTAAAACCTCGATTTGAACCTTCAATCCGAGCGCTTCTTCCACTTCGCCAGGTCGACGAAGAGTTTACCACGCTAACTGGCTTGCGACAAGGCAGGAAGCGAAGGTCGGCGTCGCTGTAAGTACTTATTTGACAATGGTTTGCGAACTGCCGAGAGTCAGGTGGGCCGAGCTGAGAGCCGTTGAGGATTGCAACCCCAAATCATGCAGCTCTCTCGGATTTCTCTCCCGGTTCTTCTGCGAATGCCTGGGCGGATAGAGCAGGATTGCGAAGTCGGCTCTTGAGCTCGCGTGAACCAGGCCCGAGCCCTCTCCGGTCCTCTCGGAGAGGAGGAGTGACTTGCCCGCCCATTTCGGAACTTTGCTTCCCCGAGATGTGCATGGCCCTCTGTGAGCCACAAAGAAAACAGACGAGGCGAGTCGCTCGGATTGTTGCTCAATCGCTTTGCGGGTACGTGAGCTTGGTTCGGGGGAGGGCTGCTACGCAGCGAGGTCGTGCTCGCAACAATGCTGTACTTTTCGTGGGCTGCCTAAAAATTTTCCAATGTGCGCAGCAGCATGGTTGCATACTGGCCTGCCTGCAAGCTGAAGTCGAGTCGCAAGGCGGACTTTGCGGTATCCGCGGATGAATTGAGTTCATCTTCGTCCGCTACTGCATCCAGGTCATCGATCTGTAAGAAAAGCGGTCTTGCAGCTCGCGAGAAAAAGACGTCGCGGGGAAAAGAGAATCGCAACTTGTGTGGCTTGAGATCATAACCGCTACAGACTTTTTCCAAAATCGATCGCATCTGTGCAGCCCATTTCGTCGGTCTTGAAGAAGGCAGTGGCAAAGTGTCCTTTTCACGCCCTTGAAAATCAGAGGCTTGCGTCGGAAAGGCGAGTTGACAACAGGTCGACGATTGTAGCGCAACGTCACTCGCCTTACTTTTGATCCAGCGGCTTACTATCTCATTCCATATTGCTGCCTGGAAAGCAGCAACATACAAACTTCGCATGTCGCGGGATATTAGCCCCGCCGCCTTTTTGAAGCCTTCTGGGTGATCACATAGATACGTCACCACGCTGCGGCGGTTGCTGCGAGAGAGTAGTTCCTTGCATTGTATCCAGTCGCCCCAATTCTCTCGCAGGAGTTCTTTCTGCTCCGCCTCGTGCTGGCTGTCCTTGGAGTTGGCTTCGGCCAAGGCCAGGAACACAGCGCGCTCGTAATTGGCCTGGCACCAAGGCTGCGCAACAAAATCACCGGACTGACCGACCGAACCGAATCTTTGTTCGTCGAAGTAATTCGGAGTCAAAAGCTCTTGATTCTGCAGCTTTACACGACAAGCCTCAGCCTTCGCAGGAGTGAGATTGCGCATGCAAATCTGGAAGTGATTGGCTTCAATGTCTTTAGCTGTGAATGCTTCTGCAGCTTGGCCGCGGTAGCGCAGCGAGAATTTCTGATGTGGAAAATCCTCCGTAGGTCCATCCTTTATCGTCACGGTCTGCGTTGTAACTGCGTGGCGATCTTTGCGGCCGCCAAAGCTGGTGCGATAACCGGCGATGTCCCAGTCGCGTTTTACGACCTCAATGGCCTCCACTGTACCGATGCCAGACTTTTCCAACGTGTAGACTGTGAACGGACCTCCGCCAGTCCGATAGCCATTGCTCACTTCTGTGACCACGAAATCTTCGCGGCGTTGTTTGACTTTCAGGGAACACACCTTTGTCGGTAAGGAGTTTGGGGGAACTTATCGCTGCAAGCACCGGTAGCTTGGAAGGCACAGGCTGGCCGACGATTGCCGCGGTCTAGCTTCAGAGAACGTTGGTGCCGATCGTCGGCCCTCGGTTAGACACCGGCATTGCGAATGCTCAGCGCTGCATCTTCGGGCGTGATGGGGTTGATGAAGCAATCGCTGCCCCATTCGAATCCAGCCAGCTTGGTAAGTCTTGGGAAAAGTTCGATTCGCCAGTGATAAAAGCTTGCATCACCAATCGACGCCGGAGCTGTATGAATCACAAAATTGTAAGACGAATCGGGGTGCAGGTTCTCCAGGCGTCGGATTAGACGGTGCGTCAACCACGATAGTTGCTCAAGCCCGAAGTCATTCAAGTGCTCAAAACGCGCCTGATGCTTACGTGGCACAATTGTCTGCAAGAATGGTATGCGACTGGCAAAAGGACAAAAGGCTACGAAGTCTGGCGTCTCTTCAACGATGCGAAGCCCTTGTTGCAATTCATCCTCGAGCATTCGCAAGTAAAGGCAGGTGTTTTCCTGCTCCTCGAACATCCGCATTCGCTCGACACTGCGTTGTACCTTGCTTGGCAAGTGGTCGGTAGCGATAAGCTGTGAATGGCTGTGCGCGAGCGTAGCCCCCGCATCCTCGCCGACATTTTTAAAGAGCACCGCATACTCAGCTCGATGCTCCGACAACCAATGATCAAGCCGATCACGATAGGCCTGGAAGACAAGCTTGACTTCCTTCTGCCCCAGTTGGCTCAAGGAGCTAAGATGCTGAGGGCACTCAATAATGACTTCATGAGCGCCATGTGGTTCTCGGCGCTGGTACAAGTCGATGCGTCCGTTTGGCTGCGAAAGCGACTTAGGAGCAAACTCAATCCCAGGACCGCACGCGTTCACTGCGGGAAACTTGTTGGGGACGACCCGAACAGACCAATCCGTGCTGCCGTCCAAGCAGTATGAGGCGACGGCATCCGGTGTCTCCATCTCCTTACCGCTACAAAATGGGCAGTCGGAGGCAGCGTGGATTTCGCTCGGCTTCCTCAGAAAGTCGTCGGGACGAGCCGTGCGTTGAGGGGCCATGATAACCCAACGATCCGCCAGCCAGTCATAGCGCATTTCATTGGTGGTTGCCTTTGCGCGATCATCCTTGAACTGCCACGTTAGTCCGGCTTTTACTTGTGCCACCCATACTGTCCTGCTAACCGACGAGTCGGGAACGATGACACGAATCAGGGGGAAGCCAACAACCGCTCGTACATCTGCTGGTACTGCTTTGCACTGTTTCCCCAGGACCAATCCATGTTCATCCCTGTGGTTATAATTTGAGCCCATACGGGCTTTTCATGCAAATAGGTTTTTACTGCTCGTTGCAGTGTATGCTCCAAGGTTGCAATAGAATAATCGGTACAGATGAAGCCTGTCGCGATTTCGTCACCGAGCGTCGAAGGGGTTGTATCCGTCACGGTGTCCACCAAGCCGCCAGTGGCGTTTACGACGGGAACACTTCCGTACTTCAAGCTGTAAAGTTGGTTTAAGCCACATGGCTCATAGCGGCTTGGCATCAAGAACAAATCACTCGCCGCTTCGATCTGGTGTGCCAAAGCCTCGGAAAAGGCTAGGCGAACGCTAAGATTACGTGGGAAACGAGACGCAAGATCGGCCATTTCTTTTTCATAGTTTTTTTCGCCAGTGCCCAGTATAACCCACTGAAACGCTTCATCTTGTGCCCAGCGATGCAACAGCGGAATGATCAGATCCCAGCCCTTCTGATCCACCATCCGACTCACGATACCAACTAGTGGCTTGTCGGGAGCGACTTCCATTCCGAGCTCGGTCTGCAGCGAACTCTTGCATACAGCTTTGCCATCTTGCCAAGTCTCCAGATCGTAGTTTTGTGGCAAGTGCGGATCTGAACATGGGTTCCACTCGGAGTAATCTACTCCATTGACGATGCCCAGCAGGTCCTCGCCTCGTGAGGCAAGTGTCCGTTCCAAGCCGCATCCGAATTCCTCAGTCGTGATCTCGCGTGAGTAAGTTGGGCTAACGGTCGTCACTTGATCTGCAAACACAATACCCGTTTTGAGCAAGTTTAGCTGACCGTAAAACTCCATCTCATGCAGGTTGAAGTGTTCCCAGCCGAGGTCTGTTAGCGGCATGTCCAAATGCCAGAAGCTTCCTTGGTAGGCCAGATTGTGAATCGTCATCACAGTCTTGGTATTTTGGGCCCAAGCATAGTTACGATAGCCAGTTTTGACGTAGGCGGGCAACAGACCGCTTTGCCAATCATGACAGTGCAGCACATCGACTGGGAGCTCCAAGCGCTCAATCGCTTCCGCAACGGCGCGATTGAAGAAACAAAAACGCTCGCAGCTGTCCTTGTACTCGCCCGAATCGTCTGAATACAAAGTGTCGCGATCGTAGTACTGCGGCTGGTCTATCAAATAAACGGTGACGCTACTGTTAGGTAGAGTCGCTTTTAGCAGACGGCAGGCAACGTGCTTTTTCGCGATTGGGATCGTAAACGTATGATCCGTGGACTCGACAGCAATGCCGCTTCGGAGCGTACTGCGAAAGGCTGGCAGGAAGGCTGTGCAGCCTACGCCAATTTGCTCCAATGCTCGCGGGAGCGCACCGCAAACATCACCCAATCCGCCAGTCTTGGCAAAAGGAACCATTTCGCTGGAAACGGAGACAACTTGAATGGAATCGGCCAAGGTTCTGTCGCAAGCTCAAGAGGTAGCAAAGAAAGGGGACGGAAACCTAGGAAAG
>PKCQ01000162.1 GCA_002862265.1 Planctomycetaceae bacterium
ACCAGATTTTTGACCAGGTTTTTGATCACCAGATTTTTGATCAGGTTTTTGATCACCAGATTTTTGACCAGGTTTTTGCTCACCATATTTTTGTTCAGTTTTTGATCTCCACCTTTTTGTTGCGAAACCAGTGTCTCCACATTGAGTCCTTCGATCATCGCGACGCGTGCGTCGACCTGTGAAGCGATTTGTGTGAAGAGGTCTCGCCAACGTGGCACAGGGTACTCAAGGTAGGTTCTAGCCAATTCTCCTGCGTGCTCGTAATCTCCACGGAAGAAGTCAAGATACGCATTTAAGTAGTCGTATTGGATTTGCGTTTGCAGTTTCGAGTCTTCAATTGAGCCGAACCAAGCAAGTGCTTCTTCGATGCGATTCTGAAGGATTAAGTAGTAGCAAAGTTGCATGCGTTGGTCGTTGTTGATCTCAGGCTGGTGAGCGATCACGTCGAGCAAGCGATTGTATTGGCGATACAGGCTTGGGTTGAGGATTTTGCGTGAGGCGCCAAGTTGGTGAACTCGGGCGACGACCAGCGGCTTGTAGTCCAAGTGTTCGTAGCTCATTTGCTCGGAAGGCTTAACTTGTACCAGCGGTGCATCCAATCCAGAATCAACACGTTGGAGAACGTCGTTGCGGTTCTGCAGCAGTTGCTCCATGCCTTCTCGATCACGATGGCGGAAAGAGTATGCCCAGAGCGAAGCATCGTATCGTCCTGACTCGGCCAACATTCCAACCGTAGACTCGTAGAACGACTTGTCAGCCATTCGGAAGGCGATTCGGCCAAGATTGATTTGCTGGAGATTTGCATGCTTCAAGTAGTCGATTACTTGCTCAGAAGTTCCCCAGTCGGCAATGTAGGTCCAATTTTGTTTGTCGACTGATTCTGGCTCGGCCAACACTCGCAGCTTTCCAGAATCGGTATTAGCGACATGGGTTCCATCGCTGGAAATCTGTGCACCGTAGTGTTCAAACTCACCTGGCAATGGGAAGTAGAACTGATAGTGAACTTGCTTGGTGCTGTAAGGTCCGATTTCGGTTGGGCTGCTCTTGGTGACTTTGCTACCCGCCAGTGGAATGGCGCCTTGAGGCAGCTGACTTAACACTTGTACCCTTTGCGACTGATTCGTTGGGTTCGTTACCACAACGTTAGCGCGATAGGGCGTATTGATCAACAAAGGCTGTGACTGGACTGGACGATTCGACTGCTGAGTAGAGTTCGGTTGAGCCAAATAGATGTCCTGTCCAACTAGTAAGGAACCGTCTTCGACTTTCTCACAGTTCTCGATGCTTTCTAGGAAAAGAATTGCCGGCGTCTCAGATTCAACAAACAGCTCACCTTCTTCCACCGTGACCTTTGGGCGATCCGTTTCAAAGGGAAGATCGATTACTGCAAGAGCAAGCAGAGCTTCGTTCAGGTTACGAACAGGGGCTTCCAATTTCTCTGGCAGGAAGGTGTCCTTGTCCTGTGATAAATACTGCTGCCAGAAGCTGTTGGGGGTAATTAGATTTGATTTTTGGTTGTTGAGGCGAATCCGATAGAACTGCGTTTCCGCCCATTCCTTGGTGGTGTCTAGGCTGCGAAAACTTCGCATGCGACGCCCAAGACTTGACTGAAGACGTTCACGCTCGTAGACGGCTCCGCTGTTGAATTTCTTGTCGAGTTCAAGCGATTCTATTGCCGATTCAGCCATGCCTTCGGCTTCACTCTTTGATTCCATCATCTGACGCATGCGGCGCGCGGTGGCGGGTGCGTTCTCGGCAAGCTTGGCACCTCCGCCGCGTCGACCACCTAAACCACCGCCACCGCCGGCCATGCCGAAGAGGTCGGCGCCGTTACTGGCGCGGCCACGAGAGAGACCGGAGACGACCGTGGCATCCTTCTCCGAAAAGTCCAGGGAAGATCGGCTCAGGGCAAATCTAAATCGATTTCTGGTCAGTCCGGGGGAAACAGGATTTGCTTCGGTGTATTCATTAAGCCATCGTTTGGTTCCGGTGCGCACCGCGTCTTGCTGACGAGCCAACAACACTCGCTCGACAGCATTGAGGCGTTGCATCCGCCACAGTTCACTGTAGGCATCGATCCCATTGCCCAGGAGCCATTCATCAAAGAGCTGTCGATCAAGCTTCTGACGAATTTGCGGTTCAACCACACGATCAAAGAATTTACGGTCCTTCATGTAAAGGAAGAAGTTTAGTTCGTGACAAGCCATCTCGTTGTAGCGAGCTTCTTGTTCTTTGGGCTCTAGATTCGGCCAGTTGCATAGGAAGCGGAACTTCTCCCACTCGCCGTTACCAAGCATGGTGCCGTAGAGTTGAAAAACTTCTCCGAGAGTTGCGTAGGTTTCCAGGCGTCGAGTGCGTGGGTCGCCCAAACTCTTTCTCTCTCCAGCTGGCAGAAATTTAACTTTCTGTGCCTGTGCCAGGTGTTTATCGGCTGCAAAGGCAGCGCCCAAACGCATGTCACGTAATTCGAGGTTCGAGGCTGGTAGAGCAAGACGGCGTGAATCACTGGAGCCTGGGTGTACGGCGACGAGTATGATCGACGAATAGCCTGAGAGATCCTCCAAAGGAATGGAAACCTTGCCGTCTTCGAGTCCGATGTTAGCCAGCATCTGTCCGCCGTGGAGAAGGAAGTCAAAACTCTTCCAGTTGGTTGAGGCAGCTCGTTGCTTCGGGCGTCTCGCACCACCCATTGCAGCGGAATCTGGGGCATCCATGGCTGCCGCCTCCATGTCCTCGCCACTGCGGGCCTCATTCCGGTTGTTTTCGGTGGTCGATATTTCCCATGGATGGATCAGTATCGAAGGCTGAGGGAGTAGGTTGCCCGGATACTTCTTGCTGTTTTTGCGATTAAGTATGTAACTGTATTCTTCATCCAATCGAAGTGAATCGAGGTAATAACTCTGGATCGGCTGACGCGACCTGGACATTAGCGACGCTGTAGGCAAGTGCAGTTGATCACCAGGGTGCGAATCGGGGTAGAACGAATCGACAATGATGTGCAAGCGTGTTGCTGGATCTGCATTCTCCAGTTCGACATCCAACTCGCCGCCTTTCAAAGCAACTCGGCGAATCGAAACGGGCTGTGTATTACCGGTTTGAAGCACACGGCTGCTACCAATCACATGCTTGTTAAGTGCGGCGCCTTTTTCGATTTGAATGGAAACGGTTTTGCCCACTTCATGGTCGGTCAAAATGTAATCGCCAGCTTGTAGACCTTGCAGAGTCAACAGACCAGGCTGCATCTTGATCGCATCTTGGTGCTCGGCGTAGTGGCGCTTGTTACGGAATTCGACGAGCGTGAAGTCGCTTGCGTCGGACTTCTGCTTGCCCAATGCGAATCGCACACTCTCTCCTTCGCGAGCAAACTGGACCGATGGCCAGGAGCGATGAAACTGCGCGGGAACGAACTGAGTCTGGTTAATGCCTTGCGCACTAGTCGTGAAACGCTCGACATTGGCAAGTTCTCCAAGTGCAATGATGCCCTGTCTGTTGGTTGCTAGTGTGTACGTCTGCTCAGAACGGAAGTGACGATCTTTCAGTCGTACCGAGACTGGCAACCGCGCAATGGGCTCGCCGTTGCGGCCCAAAGCCATTAGGCGAAATCCTTGCTGCGTGTTCTGCAAGTAGAAGTCGCCGATCTGCGAGGAACCTTGGATTTGGTTGCAAGCGACCGAGTGCCCAACCGAGACGGTTTGGTGAAGGTCTTTGCTCTGGTTGTAAATCTTTCCAGTCAGCTGTAGTTGCAAAGATCGGAGCCGTTGTGGAACCAAGAACTTGTGTACCAGCTCGTCCCCATCCTCAAGATCTAAGCCGCCAATGGATTGCGAAGTCTGAATCCCATCAGCGTCTGTCGCGGTGATCGAAAGCGAGGGCTCTTCTAGCAGCTGGATACTAATTGGAGTGCCATTGCATGTCAGCTGCGAGTGAATCGCAACTTGGGCCTGGTTGCCTGCCACCAGAGATTGACGGTCGAGCAGAAAACCTGCTCGTAGGGAATAGTTTTCGGCGCGATGAGTCAGCGAATGTTGGCTTGCGTATTCGCCGTCGACCAACAGCACCTTTCGTGTCATGTTCTTCTCGGCAAACGGAATCAAGATTTTACCATCGACGGCCTCGTACTTCCGGCCAGCCAGCTCGATGTGAGCATTCGGGACTGACGAACCCAACTCGTCGAGAATACGAAGCACATGGCCCGCATCACCAAGGCGTTCCACGGCGATCAACTCGCCTTTTCGGATCATGGCTCGACTGCGCCGTACACCGCCCAGCAAATCTACAACCCAGACTCCCCTACCCTGCATCTCAGGAAACTCGAGCATTTCGATGTGACGCAGTTCAGCCGGTTGACTGAATTTCAAAATACGCTGAGCATTAGCAACCAGACCGTCCAAGTCGACATCCGTGTTGATGGCTCGTAAGTTGGATCGAAGGTAGGAGGCCGTGTTGATTTCGTAGATGCGAACGATCAACTCGTCGACGTTCTTCACTTCGACTTGCAGATTTACGTCGTCGTCCGACTCGAAGTGAGTTGGATTGTGGGGTGCGAATCGGATTTCAATACGTTCGCGCAGTGCTCGTTGCTCGGTGGGCGACAGTTTGGCGTACCAAGTACCTTTGTTGCCGACACCATTGAGAATCTTTGTTTCAGCAAGGATGCGATCTAAGTAGTCACGATCTAAATACCTGGCAAAAGCATCAACGTTTTCAGCCGACTCCAGGAAGTGCTCCAAGTAACGCTGAACGAGCTGCATATCATTACCCATGGGAGGCAATGCGACATCCGGGTTCATCGAAAAATTGAGTTGCGAAAGATGTGTTCGGTTCCGAAGAAGCTCTTGGTTGTAGTAAGGAGCTGAACGCGGCAGAGCTAGATATTCCAAGAAGAGCTCTTGATCGAACTTGCCAGCCGCCAGATCTAATCGCAGCAAGTTGCCAAGCACAAGTGCCTTGAAACTATTCTGGGAGGCAGGAAGCTTTGCCGACCAATTCCGCAATCTACCAAGGTAGCTGCGGAGCTCCATGCGGTTTGTGAGAGAAGCACCCGCCCGTGGTGAGAGGCGAGCGGAGTAGGCTCGTACGAACTTCGAGTTCTCAATCAAATTAGGACGTAGCTTGAGCAGTTCTTGGAGTTGCTTCAATGTGAGATGGCTGTGAACTCCAGCCCAGCCAAAGCCCTTCGAGTCCTTCAACGACAGTTCTTCCGCAATTCGCTTCACGAGGCTCTCGTGATCGCTTCTTTGCAGTCGTCCGAGCAGAGCACGTAGTTGTTTCAATGAAAGCTTGCGATTTAGCAGGCTGGGTAGCGTGCGGTCTTCGATTTGCGAAAGAGTGGCGTCGCGAGCAAGGATGCCGCGAATCCGGTTTTCGACATCTAGCTGCCCGTTTTCCAAGGAAGTCTTGAGCTGTGCTGCTCGGTCCCTGGATGGCGGTGCATGTGAAAAATTGAGGTTGAGTCGATTTCGGAGAAAGTCGATCGAGCGATCAGGATTGGCGTCGTAGCCTAGGAGCATCTGACGCATCAGCATGCGCTGCACAAGATCTGTATCGCCAAACTTGTTGCGCCAAGCCGTTAAAATCGCCTCCGCTTCGGCGAGCTGCTTTTGGTTCTGGTGGTGCAAGCAATGGTAGTAGAAGTAATCGTTGGTGTCGGGAATCAGATCCTGTAGCACATCACGACGATCCTCAGCCAAAGCGAATTGTTCGAGGTAGCCAATCTCTTGCTGAGCTCGGGCACCGACTATCAAAGAGACGACAAGCAAAAGAGCCAGAGCGGGACGAGTATGCGACATGGCAGTTTCCTCGGAAGCCTTTTATTGACAAGAAAGGGCTGGAATATGAAATGTAAAATCCAAACGAAGTTTGACAGATGGAACGTCAAATTGTCGCTGCAGGAGCTCGGTCCCGCCGCAGCCGGTTTTCAGAATGAGCGTTCTGACAAGGGAATGACCCAAGTCAGTTTAGGTCAGTCGCAGGGGGACGAGTGCCCGAGTGGCGAATTGCCAACATGAAAACGCTTCGCGAGGAGGCAAATAGAAACGCAATGAGGCAGCGCAAACCACTGACGGCGGGGGAGAAGACGCTTGATATTGGAGTGAGTTCCGAAAAAAGGTGAATTTCGTTAAGGGGGTGTTCTGTGGTCTCAATGTTGGCGATCACGATCGCGCGATGTTGCGGCATTGAAACATGGCTTGTACTACCTCCGTTTAGACTCGCAGGTACTCATACGCAGCCACCGTAACCGTGCTGCGTTTGTTAACCGTTTCCGAATGGTTGTAATTTCGCCAGCACATCGGCGTGGATCTTGCCGTTACTGCCAACGCCGTCACCACCGAAGACGTGAGGCTCGCCATTCCAGCTGGTGAACTTCCCTCCGGCCTCCTCGACCACAATTTGCACGGCGGCCAAGTCCCAGGCATTTGCAATTGGATCAATCATGAGCTCGGCGCGGCCGGTGGCGATCAGCAAGTAGCCGTATCCATCGCCCCAGGAACGGGTTACGTAAGCCTGCTTTTCGAGGTCGCGATATGCTTGCTGCGCATTACGTTCTTCGAAGGTGTCAACTTGCGAAACTACGAAAAGACCGTCTTCCAGTGAGCGATCGGAAACCTTAACGCGTTTAGGCGCCGAGCCAGCCTTGCTGTGCCAAGTGCCACAACCTTTGGCGGCGAAAACGATTTCATTCAGAGCTGGAATGAGGATGACGCCCGCCAAACATTCTTTATCACTGACCACCCCGACCAGGGTCGAGTAGAGCGGTACCCCGGAAATAAAGCTCTTGGTGCCATCGATCGGATCAACGATCCATTGGTATTTCGACGTTCCAGATTGTTCACCAAATTCTTCGCCCAGGATCGCGTCATCGGGGAAGGACTCGGCAAGCATCTCCCGAATCTTCTTTTCTGCGCTTTTGTCAGCAATGGTGACCGGGGAGTCGTCGCCTTTGCGCTCCACCTGTACGGATGGTTGCTGGAACAAGTCCAAGGTGACTTGTCCGCCTGCGTACGCAAGTTCCACTGCTTTCGCGAGACGTCCATCGAGGCTGCTACCAATGGATTCAGGAAGTTCCAGATGCATTATGTCTTTTCAAAATCACAGGAGGCGCGTTGGTTTGCAAAACGGCAAAGCTTCGCATGGGAAGGGCTGAGAGGTTCGACTGCTTTAGTCGGTCGTATGTTACGAAGTCTTGCTTGCCTTGTCCTTCGACTCGGCAGACGCTTCCTCGGTTTCGGTTAGGAAAATCGAGTGCGCGACGAGCATGATAGCACCGCAAACGAGAAGGCTATCAGCGATATTGAAATTTGGCCAAGTGTACTCGCCGTATCGAAATAGTATCCAGTCTCTTACGCCACTCGACCATTCCGGTACATTCTCCGGCGGATTCCAAAGGCCGAGGCGATCATAGAGATTACCGAAAATGCCACCCGTTACAAAGCTGAGTGACGTGACCAACCAGCGTGATTCAATCGCTCGAAAACGAAAAAGCCAAACGATAACCGCAATGGCAGCTAGGACGGAAAGTGCGGCGAAACCGAGCCCCCAGCCAGCTCCCATACCA
>PKCQ01000168.1 GCA_002862265.1 Planctomycetaceae bacterium
TCAGACATTTGGCAAAAACTTGGAAGAAGCTTCCATCAAACCTGTCGCCTCTTGACGTAACTTACTGAGAACGCGGGACTTAGCGATCATGACCGCGTTGAGAGAAATTCCTAATTCTTCGGCGACAGCCTTCGGCTTCTGGCCATCAAAGGTGGTTTTGCGAAAGGCGGCCCAAGTCGATGGTGCGAACTGCGGCTCGGCTACCGCAAGCAGTTTTTCAAGGACATGCTGGTCGTGTTCTTGGTTCCAGATCAGCGTGATTTCGCTCGCCGGATCATCTAATTCGGCCAGTCGTTGATTCATGTCCGAGCCGCCGAGGCCTTCGGGCCTCGATTACGAGAGTGCCAGAACTTGCGAAGGCGGTTAACCAGAATCCCTTTCATCCACGCCCGGAAAGCTCCTTCGCGACCATTGTGATCAAAGGCTTCAATGTCCTTGGAAATCGCGAGAAGGACTTCTTGGGTGACGTCATCCGCATCATTGGATTGCAGCTCATAACTCATCAACCAGTTGCGGATGAGAGGCTCGTAAAGTCGATGTAGTCGCTCCCAAGCCTCCTTTTCCGGGCATTGCCGCATTTGTTGTAAAAGGCTGAGTGATGTTTCGTTCATGGCTGTGGACGAATCACAGGTGTTTTAACCTTCAATTCTATCATACCCGCGCCACCAGTCCCCGCCACAGTTTGTTTAGCCGCTACTGGCTGCACATTCATAAGCGTGTATCCGGAAATGGGGCATCCAGTGTGGTTGAAACTAGCGGGCTCTCAGCAGTCATGCGAACGGAAGAACCTCGCGCATTTTTTCCGCTGCATCTCGTGCTATGCGTAGGACACTGGTGGACGCTGCGCAAACTTGTAAGCGAGCCAAACGTGGCAGCGGTGTGAAGAAACACGAAATGCGAGATGACGAACTGATCTGCAAAGCAGACAAAGAGCCTCTGGCCCTAGATGAAGTGTTGCAGCTTGTTTCTTGAACAGGATTCGCTCAAAGCAGAGCTAGTGAATCTTGGAATTTGGCGGATTCAACAATGCTTAGGCTGCCGAACTATCTCGGATATCCAAGGCTAAGGGAGCTAATTGAAATTCGCTCGAGCTTGGTTACGCACCAAGCTCGAGGAAGAATGAGAATTGCATTAGAGAGCTTTACTGCCTTAATTGCTTTCATCGGAGCCAGGAGCGTTCTTGGCATCCGCACTAAGTTCTTCTGCGGGGACCTCAGCAGGCTCTGCGGCAGGTTCTTCCGAAGATTGCAGAGGAGTTTCCTCCGCCGGCGTTTCTTGTGATGGACCTTCCTCCGCTTCGGCATGAATTTGCTTGGCGAACTCAGTCCCTTCGTCTTTACTCAAGACATGAATCGAGGATGCGGTAAGCACCAGTAAGTCGCCAATCTTCGATGTTGCTCCCTGCACAACGATATCCTGATTTCGCTTCAGATCTAACATCTTTTCCGCAGACGTACCAAACACCTCGCCCTTATCGTCCAGGATTTGAACGATAGCAGTTGCCGCATTTTCCATCTCACGTTTGCAGAATGGACAATCTCCCGGATTCTCGTGGTCATGCCCTGGCTTCGGCAACTCAATCAGATTGAACGCCGCCGTCTTTGCATCAAATGGAGACATGTCAGCAGCAAAGATTCTGCCAACTACCTGCACTTCCCCGCCGTCTGTATTGTCAGCATTCGCCCGGGCTAGCGACAACACATCGCCTGAGTGCCGGTCGGCGAGGATTTTATTTCTAATTTCCTGAAAGCCACGATTGCTATCGTCAGATTGACAACCGCTTAGGAGTAGAAAACTTGTTACGCAAGCAACCGCCAAGGAGGGGCAAGGCCGAGCGCGAAGGAAGTTGGTCATTTCATTACCCCTTCCAATTCGGTAATCGCTGCGGTAAGCGTCTTTTCTAAATCTTCAATCTTGACTTCTGGTCCACCATGCATGACACCGTCCAGTTTTGCAAACCCCTCAAATAGCACTTCTACCTGAGCCTCGACTTTTTCCAGTTGTTCTGGCGTCACGTCTGCTTCTTTTTCAGCCATCTTCGATAGCTCTTCCAAAGCATGCCCTACGTCATGCAACGCGCCATGCGCATCGTCCGGGTTTCCATCGGTAAATGCCTTGCAGATCTTGATCTTCATTTCCTTGACTTCATCGAGAGCTTCCGCAAAGGTCTCGGGCTCATGAGGGTGCTCGTCTCCATGCGCGTGCTCATCGCCATGGTCATGTCCGTCGTGGCTTTCAGTGTTATCGCCGCCGTTTGATTCCGTTGTTGTGTCACCACAACCAACAAGAGCTGCGACAGAAAAACAAAGTACAAGGGAGAGTAGTTGGTATTTCATCATTACCTCTGAAAGTGATTATTCATGTTTGGGTCTAGCGACTCACAGAGTCGCTTAAATTCCCCAGATCGCAATTGAAAATAGAGTTTCGTCACCAGGATTGCAGATAGCGTGCCGCCGGACAGTTTCTACGGCTGTTTAGGTCCGGGTGCAGAATGACAACGTTAAGCCTTAGTTTAGGCCACTCTTAGCGAAGGAGGTCCGCGAGAACCGGGGACCAAGAGGTCCGTGGTTGGAGTAGGATCAGGTCGTCGCTGAGATAATGCCTGAGCGAGAACGGGTAAAGAAGGAAGCTCACTGGCGACTTCAGGAGAGGTAAAGCTCGTAAATACCGATTGGCAAATGCGACAGTCTTTGTGATTGTGAGACCCTCGCTTCGGGTCATCATGCTTCTCTGTGAGCGCAGGATGCTCGCCCCCGCATGTGCTGCAAACCAAATTAACGGGGCCGCTTGAAGCTCTAGCCGCATTCGCATGATGTAGTGCATGCAACCCCGACGGTACATTCCCTACGAGCAGTAGGCTGCATAGTATCAGAGGGAAGGTTTGCCGGGCCAAAGAGGACATGAAGTGCTATCGGTTGGGGGGAGTGGGTCCGGCCAAGGATCTAATCGCTACGTTCCTCCATGGCTCTAGGTTTGTCAATAGACAGAAATTCGTGGCTGCCCGGCAACAGATACCGCACCTAGCAGACCAAGAATTCACCAAAAAATTTCACGAGCCAAGAAATTTTTAGACTCGCAGTAACAACTTGAAAATATGCTCCTTTTCATGACGAAAGCGTGAAAATGAAGTACGCTTGGAAAAATGTTGTGCAGAGCTCATACGAAAGATGGCTCGTAAAAAACAACACTTGTGCTCTGCAAACTGAAGATATAAAGGCATTACCGGCCAGATGCACACCCACGATCTCACGCTTGGACTAGCTTTTGGCCTGGGAGCGTTGCATGCTCTCGAGCCGGGCCATGGGAAGACTGCAATGTTAGTCTATCTCTCAGGAGAGCGCAGGAGCTTTCTACATCCCGTTGTGATGGGACTGTCGAGTGGGATTTCTCACTCTGTGTCTTTGATCGCCATCGCCGCAATGGTGCATCTGACGCACCATCTGCTGCTTGACGATCATGAGCATGCTCACGAAGGCGGGGTAACTCTTGGTTTGCGATGGGCTTCTGCGATTCTCGTCATGGGAGTCGGGATCTGGATGGGAGTCTCCGCTTGGCGTGCCAAACCGGCCAACTGCGGATGCTCGAGCCACAAATCGAGTTGCGATCACGAGGCGGAGCAGTCCGATAAGAAAGGTTTGCGAACGAGCTACTCTATGAGTGCTCTCCTCGGTGTCGCCTTCGGCCTATTGCCATGTCCGTCTGCTCTGGCAGCTTACTTCACTAGCATGTCCGGAGGCTCACCTGTAGCCGCATATGGAGTAATCGGTCTCTTCGCTGCTGGCATTGCGTTTTCCCTTACTCTGGTTGGAATTGCGGTGCAAGCTTTTGGAGTACGAATTGCGAATAGCAATCAAACTTGGCTCATGAGTTTCCCCTGGGCATGGACTCGTGCGATCCTGATTACCGGCCTGGGCGTCTTTTATCTCTACCGCACGACCGCTGCCGCATAAACGCGTTACGGAGCAGAAGTACTAACCGTCAGAAGTATTCTCTCGCAAGAATGGAAAGATTGTCTTAGCGCGTTTGAATGCATCTGGAGCCGCCTTTTCGCAAGCGTCGACCGCCTTGGCTGCCTCTGGTTTGGGGCATGCCCGAAGATAATTGATGATCGGCACGAGAAGCTGCTGTTGCTCGGATTCTGCAGCGGCATGAAACTTGGTCTCGAGTGCTTCGACATGAGACCAATCCTCTAGCCGGGCCAAGTCTGGGATCACCATATCGACACAGTCGTCATCATCCAGCAGTGAAGAGAGTGATTTGCAGATACGCTTCTTGTCAAATGCTTGAAACTCCTGAGCGTGGACGCGTAACGTAGACAGTGCCGCGAAACGCTCCGAGCTATGCCGTTTCTCGTCGCCAAGCAGCGTACTTTCCACTTGATCTAGCGCCGGTTCACCGCCGAGTAACAAGTAACTGGAGATTGCCGCATCCAAACCGACAGCATCTTGTGAAATCGGTTTTTCTTTTCTCGCGGCCATTTGACGTTCGATGGCCGCCCAGGCAAACTTCGCGTCTTCCTTTTCGCCGCAAAATCCCAGGATCGCCCAATAGAATCGGCGATGACTGACTGACACCTCATCCTGCTCTAGGCGCTCCCGAATCGCTTTCGGTCCAAGCTCCTTGCTCCATGGCCGGAGCTCCTCGGTTGAAACTTTCGCGAGAGCATTGTAGGAATCGCGCTGGACCCAAGTGTCCTCTGATTCCAGGTGCTTCCAGTAAAGGTTCAGCCAGCGATACTTGTCGCGCGAGCTCGCCAAAACTTCTTCGCGAATGGATTCCGCACCATGTCGCGCGAGCCATTCAGGTGACTCAAGCCGCGAGTAACCAAAAACATGCTGGACGTACTCCAAACAGGACTCCGGCATTGGTTCGACAGGCGACCAAGCAAGTTCGCCATCCTGCCCGATGCAAAACATCAAGGTACGTTCACCAACCTTGTATCTCTTGAGCGAGTAGGCTTGAACAACGGTGCCAACTAGTTTGAGGGACGCATCGATTTGCTTCGCTTCAGCGGTGCTTGGAGCCAAACTCTCAATGCGGAAAGAATGAAGTGGAAGATCGCCAACTTGGCGAGCTGATTCTGTGCAGATGGCAATGGCAACATGATCGACTTGCGACAGTTCTTCGCGAAGGCAGGGCGCTAGTGCCGAGCAGAATGGGCACGCCAATCCAATCCTAGCTAGGACAAAGAAGAAAGCGAATTTAAGCCAATAACGCATTAATGCTCCAGCCGGGAGTCGCGATCGAGCGTTTGAAACTTAGGTCAATCAAGCTTGTTCAACCAGAGGGTGAAACGCCGGAACTCGGGCTCGCAGCCGAATTTCACATTCGAGATTGGCGAGCCTAGCACGAAACTCATCAGCTTGCCCAGGGTAAAGCCGTACAAGTTTCTTACAAAGCGATCTCAACAAAATACATGTAGCGAGCCCACCGCTATCCCGACTCGGCGCTTCGAGGTACTCCACGTGATGCCCTTGATTTTTCAATCGCTCAGCTGAGATTGGGTTGATGTGATTCTGGGAAACGAAAAGCGTCTCTTGCTCGAAATCCACCTGTCCAAGCAGGTGATTCTGATGCCGTAGGTCGATTCGCCGAACCTTGGACTTCAAACCCACAAGTTTCTGCAAGCAATATTGTGTTTTTGGGTCCGCGGCACAGAGCAAGAGTGGTTCGTCCGCGCGAACCGCCGTGACTTGCAAGCATAGAACTAGAAAGAAAACGAACACGACTGCTCTAAGTCTTACGGAGCAAGCACCCTCACCGAAACTCAAATTGCTTGAGGTGGAAGACGAGTCAGAATCTGCCAGGCTAAATTCGCTGCCATACAGTATTCTTTTGTGTGAAAACACTTTCGATTGGCCGGAGCTCTGCAGCTGGTCACCTAAAAGTGCTCGAACGCTCCCGGTCATTGCCCCTCCTCGGTCATTTGAATCCAAAGGTAGCTCGTTTTGGCTCGACTATAGCTGATGCAAAGCAGATGTACATGCATACGTTTTGCATTTAGATCAAGTTCATCATGACTTAAGACCGAGTAGCTGATCCTACTCGGAGTTCTCTCCAGGTTGAGGTCGAGACCTTGAGATCTGCAGAAACAGTGTGCCGCCCAGCAACAGGCCGGCAGAAATGACCAATACCCACCAGGGCAAATGTTCTTGCTCTAGCTGTCCGATGTTCCAGGAGTCCAATAGATCTTTGGACTGAACAATTATCAGCAAGAGGCTGTTGTGGATTGAATGCAGCATCATCGAGGGAATGACACTTTGGCTTCGATAGGCGACGCTTCCCAGCAGGAAGCCCATAAGCGTACTGGGTAGCAATCGCTCCGGCGAAGCAGCCCCGGCCAAAACAACATGAAAGAAGCCGAACGCCAATGCAGATACCGCTACGGTGCCGAATGCGTTCAAACTCTTTTTTAATCCGTTAAGGAGGTAACCGCGGAAGAAGAATTCTTCGCAAACCCCAGGCACAATACCTAGGCAGATCACGATTAGCCAGGTTGGCACTTCTTTCCAGCCCGCCAGCAACTCGTCCACGTTCTCGATCTGACTTGGATCGAAGCCGCGTATTCCGAGGCTCTGGGCGAGGATCACTAGCTCAAAAACCAAGGGCCAAGTACCGAGGCCGAACAAGGCAGCTGCAATCCAGTAATTCCATTTCGCCTTCTTCCACCCGGACCCCTCAGTGGGCGATACTCGTAGCCAACACAAAAGCAGCCAAGGCACGCCGATGAACAACACGATTGTAAGCGCCGCAGAAATCACCAGGCGATTGGCAGGCTGACCTTCTTCCCCGCGACTCATAATCCCTGAGGCGATGAAGTATGCAGGAAACATGAGGGCTAGAGTTGACAGTGCGGCCGAAAGCGATGGCAACTGGACTTGCTCTTTGGGTCGCTCGATCAAATCCTTCCAGAGTCCTCGGCTTCCAACCGCTACGGCATCATTCCCAAACACACGTGCGGCAAATGACAATGCGGCGGCGCCGTAAAGAATCGTTGAGATAACGGCTGCAGTGGCTGGCAATTGCGGAACGCTTCCTTCGAGTAACTCGCGTGTCAGCAAGAGAACGTTGACGAGCGGAATTACAGCAGTCCCAAATCCAAGACTCCAGCCCGGAAGGAGGATGACCATTCCTGGTGCAAGCGAAAGGAGTAGCAGCGGAATAAGATACGCTTGGGCTTCTTTAAAGCTTCTTGCTGAACTGGTCAAAAGAAGCAGTACGGCTGAATAGAATAAGGCAAAAACGTTCAGCGCGAGAAACAGCTTCAATCCCAATGCGAGCGTGAAGCCGTTTTCTCCCAGCAAGCTCTTATCCAGTTGAAGCGCGTAGAGTGTCAAACTCATTGCCAGTAAGTTCATCAGCCCGGTCAGCATGGTGACCACGACAACGGCTACATACTTTGCTGCCAACAATCGAAACTTAGGCACCGGCAGAGCCATTAATGCTTCCATCGTGTTGCGCTCGCGCTCACCGGCTGTCAGGTCAATCGCCGGATATACGCCGCCGGTGACCGTCATCAGAAGCAAGATCAACGGCAAGAGCCCAAGAATG
>PKCQ01000680.1 GCA_002862265.1 Planctomycetaceae bacterium
ACTGGCAGAGAGGCACTTGGAGGGATTTGTCGGCTGTAGGCTACTGGGTGCAAGTAGAGAAGCTAGCTAAACCGGATTCCGCCGCCTTGGCTCTTTTCGGACCGTCATTTTGGCCAATCAAGCGATTGACTAGGGGCACTGCCCGCTATTGGATCAGCTCGTGCCGTAAAAGCGTTGCCCTCGTTAGGGCCTAAGGAAGATTGTTGGCTGGGTTAGCAGAATTGAGGCTGTTTGGCCGCGTAATCGGCGATTCCCTGAGCGATTTCGGCTTCGGTGATACCATAGCTGAGGAGTACTTGGTGTATGAATTCTCCCATTTTCTTCGGCTCAAGCTCGCTTTCTGGCCTAGCTTTCGCCCTTGGCTTCAGCTGAGCGGCAAGCTCATTCTCGAAGTCGGAGAGTAATTCGTCGGTTGTTTCATCCGCATCTGCCCCCCAGTCAGCAGTATCCCAGCCTTTTTCCCAGTTACTCTCGGATATTCCAGGCCAAGACGCTTCGAAGGGCAGTAGAAGTTGAGAATCAGTTGTTTCGAGAACGGCTGTCGACAAGGCTGGAGTCCTACAAACGAGACTTTGCGAAAGCCTCTTGAGAGCAATCTCAAGTGGCTTAGTCTCAGTTTCGCGAGGGCTCAGACACCTTTGGTCACGCAGAAATGGGAATCCTGACAATCGGCTATTTCAGCGGAAACAAGCGTTAGCAGAAGTGCCCTTAGGCTAGTGGACAGCTGCTCAGCGCGTGATGTTCGTATTGTGAGTCTGAGCCAAGGGATTCGTCAGCTTTTTGTGCAATTGGCGTGGGGAAAGTGTTAGAATTGTTAAATGTCTTGGCCCGTTTATGGGAAAGAACCGAGTAAGGCTTATGAGCTGTGAAGCTGACTCAATGTTCTCTTTCTGAATTCTCTCCTAAGAAAAGCTTGGCACCCGAGACACCTTTTCTTTCTCAAGAGGGTTGGTCGTGAGCTTGTCACAAGATTCAGGCACGATGGAAAATCCGCGCGGCAACCAGGTTCCTCCTCCGGTCCCGGTTCCTCCGTCCTCACCGCCTGAGCCCAAGCCACCTGCCGCGAAGCCTGCCATTCCTCCGACTCCAGCACCGCCCCCGTCGCCTTCAACACAAGCGAAATGTAAAAATCCACGAAGTTCTTCGTCTCAACCATCTGCCAGAAAAAACCTTCAGCAACGTACGCTAGAGCCCAGGTTGCAGCCGGTTTCTCAACCGGTCGCTCGGCCCAATACGGAGCTCCCGAATCGCACGCGAAGCCAGACCTTGAGTAGGCGATTTTTCAGTTGGCGAAAGGTTCCGCAAACGGCGAGTGAAAATGCGGCTAAGCAAGAAGAAGAGGGCCGCCGTGCGCCGTCTTGGTTGGTGAGCTTTGTATTCCATCTCGCCTTGCTGCTCATCCTGGCGCTGATTCCTATTCGTGATCTTACCGAAGGCTCATTCAGTCTGATGCTTGGTGAAGCCGCCGACGACAAGTACGGCGATATTCAAGTAAACGGTGACGAGACTGCCGACCCATCAGAGATGGTGGAGGTTGAGCCTGTATCTGTCGTGGAAGAGACTGCTGATCCCATCGAGACGCTGAAGCTACTGGAAATGCCAGACTTTGATGTCGTTGCGCAGGAAGCAGATTTAGCCGACACGGTTAAGCTCGAGAAGATTCCTTTTGGAATCCGCAACGGACTCACTGGCCGCCAAGGTCCACTGAAGGACGCGCTGCTTGCGAAGTTCGGTGGAAGTGCCGAGACGGAAAGCGCCGTTGAACTAGGCTTGAAGTGGTTGGCCAAACAACAAAAGAGTGATGGTAGCTGGAGTTTGATCGGTCCCTACTCCGATGGTGGTGCCCAGGAAAATCGTACTGCTGCGACCGCCTTGGCACTCAACGCCTTTCTTGGGGCTGGCTACACTCATCAAGAAGGCAAGTATGCATCGAACGTTAAGCTCGGCCTAAAATACTTGACGCGTCGCCAAGACAGCGAAGGTTTCTATTCCAAGCGAGAGCCATCTCGACAGCAAATGTATGCTCAGGCGATCGCATCTATCGCGGTTACTGAAGCCTACGGTATGACCGAAGACGAAGAGCTGCGGCAGTCTGCGATGCGAGCCATTCAGTTTGCCGAGTGGTCGCAGAGTCGCAAAAAGGGTTGGCGTTACGAACCTCGCGAAGATGCTGACTTATCGGTGACGGGCTGGTTTCTGATGGCACTTCAGACTGCTCGTATGGCTGGGCTACCCGCCAGCAAGGATAAAATCGATAGCGTTTCTGAGTTCCTCGATTCGGTTTCATTTGAAGATCAGACCCGCTATGCCTACTCGGATTTTGAAAGAGATCCGAGCTTGAGCATGACGGCCGAAGGTGTCTTGTGCCGGATCTACCTTGGCTGGACCCGCAGCGACCCGTCCTTGCTGAGTGCAGTTGTGGATGACCTTCTGCCAAATAAGCCCGAGATGAATGCCGAGCAGTACAGTGTCTACTACTGGTACTACGCGACTCAGGTTCTACACCATGTTGGTGGAAAATACTGGGATGAATGGAATGAGGCCATGAAGGCTACTTTGCCAAAGATGCAGGTGAAGTCTAGCGACGAAGCTGGTAGCTGGGATCCAGGCCAAGACATGTTTGGTGCTTCCGGCGGCAGGCTCTATACCACTTGCCTTAATATCTATTGCTTAGAAGTGTACTACCGCCACTTGGCTCTCTACGACATGAAGTAGGCTTCCCCCTACCCTGTTTGGGTGTACGAGCCGCCCATCGAATGTCACCTACCAAGCCTCTTCTTCGCTTTCTTTCGCTGGGCCGATTTTACCTTTCGCTAATTCCAGCAAAGCAGCCGCATCGTAGACCACGCCTGCTTTGACGATCTGTCGAACATTTCGCGTGTTGCGGATTCGGTGCAAGGGATTGCCTTCGATAACTACGAGGTCTGCCGACTTTCCGATCGCAATACTGCCGTGTTGATCAGCGATTCCCAGAGCTTTCGCTCCATTGATGGTTCCGATCCGCAGCGCGTCACGAGCCGGAATGCCGGCGCGAACCAAGGCGTCCAGTTCCCGGTGAACACCAAAGCCGGGTAGATGATTTCCGTTGCTGACATGATCTGTCCCGAGTGTGATCATGCCGCCGGCTCGATGGAAATCTGCAATCGTCTTGAGCTTTGCCCTGTAGATTTGCTGGTAAATCTCCATGCCTTTCATGGGGGGTCGCTTGTCCGCGATACCTTGCATGTAATCCGTGAAGAACTGGCGTTCGTCGATCCAGTACTCGTATTCTTCATGCGTCTCCGGTGTCGTTTCCCCCAAGTAGCCGTACGCCGTTAGCGTGCAGTCAAAGTAGACTCCGTTTTCAATGAAGTGTTCGGTGATCTTCTTGAACTCTGGCGTTCCCGACAGGATGTTTTGCAACGAAGCGTAAGCAGACTGAGTGTCGGGCATCGCATCGCCCCCGAGGAAATGCTCCACCCGATCGATTCCCATGCTGACCGCATCGCGCGGATTGACAGAGTTGCGGTAGCCTGAATCTAGGTGACCGGTGACTGTCAGGCCATGTTGGTGAGCTTGGTCAATCAGGATTTTTAGCGACTTCGGATCGATGGCTTTGGCTTTGAAGCCGCCGACACCTTGCTTGGCCCAAAAATCCACTTCCTGACGAATCTCCTCTTCCGGTTTCTGCCTCCAGCCAGGGCGAGCGCGACCAAAGTAAGGACCGCTGTTGAGCAACCGTGGTCCAATTTGCTCGCCGGATTCAATCCGCTGGCGAAGGACCTGCATGCGCTTAGGATCAAACTCGCCACAGGAGAAAGTCACCGTGCCACCGTTGGCTAAGTAGATCACTGGCATCCACCGGAACTCTTCGCGCCGCTTCTTGATCAATCGCACGTTGTAGTGCGCATGACAGTCGACCAAGCCCGGCAAGAGAAACTGGCCCTCCTGCAGTTGAAGCGTCTCGCTTTGCTCAGCCGGTTCGCCAGATAGTTGGTGGAATTTGCTGTCGCGTATCTCGATCCCCAAGTTCGGGCGGAAGGTGCCGGTTTCGACATCGAAGTAATGGCCACCGACAACCCACCGGACGGGTCGCCCAAGTTCATCTTGACCGCGAAGATGGCTTGAACAAGCGATCAGGCAAAGAAGTAGAGAGAAGCATCGAAGTACACGATTCATCGGTGGACTTACAGCATCGAAGTGAACATTCAGGAGGCAGAAAAGAATCTTCTTAGTGCGGTCTGCAAGTATAGCGTTTGAGGCTACGCAGTTTGGCGTCGAATGAATTCGGAAAGATTTTCAACCGAAGAGATGATGACGATATGAGTTCCACGTTGCATCGCGGCAACACACCAGGTGCCATCTTGAACGATATTCAAGGCGGGAGATAGGCCGTCGATCTTATTCTTGCTTGTTAGAGTCATGACGAAAAACTCGCCTCGCGAGCCAGTGAGTCGCCAAATTTCTGCCCCCGATCCTAGCTGGCCAGCATCGACCTTCCGAAAAGCAAAGGCCCCTCCGCCGACCGGCAAACTTGAATTATTACTCAGTGTCGAATATAGCTCAGGTGATAACTGGGCATTCTCCCAGACTACTTCCTCTCCAGATGCTTGGGCTTGATCTAAGCAGAGGGCGACAATCTGATCCTTCGACGGTGAAGCATTCCACCACGATCCAACTGCCACCAATGCCACGCAAGCAACCATTGCGGCAACCAATGCGTTTCGACGATCGGTGAAGCTAGAAAGTGCGGTGCTCGAAACTTCGGGTTCGACCGTCACCGAACTTTCGTCTACCTTTTCGCTGCCTTCGAAGACTTGTGTTGTCGCAACTCTGAGCGTCTTATCGTCGAGCTCGTCAGTGAAGTCACTTGGCGACGCATTTCGCGTTTGACCCCGAACCGCACTCTGCAAGCGTTCCTTGAGGCCAACGGGAGGCTCCAAGCCATGTAGGGCTGCCCGCAAAGCTTCTTCGAACTGTTCTTCTTTTCCTGTTTTGTGCACCATTTTTCGTCAACGAACTGCGGGCTTCCGCTTATCAGTTTTGCTCCAAGGATTGTTTCAACTGTGACTTGCCGCGGTTAATACGACTCATCACCGTTCCGATCGGGATATCGAGTTCCTTCGAAATTTCAGCGTAACTCAGATGCTCAAAATAGTACAGCAGCAGCACGAGTCGGAAGTCGGGCGAGAGCTGCTGCAGTCCGCGTTGCACCCATTCGACATTCTCAATGCCGCCTTCTTGAGGGGCTTCCGTTTGCTCTGGATCTAAATCCAGGGTAGTTCCCTTGGTCTTAGTCTGAGCTCGAATAACCTCATTGCGAGCGATGCGAAGTATCCAGCCCTTTGCCGCCTGAGCATCACGCAAGCCATGTATTCCCTTGAACGCTCGCAGAAAAGTCTCTTGGGTTGCGTCCTCGGCCAGCTCATGCGAATGGCTGAGCCAGAAACAATAGCGGAATACGTCTGCGTGATACGTCTCAATCAGCTGTTCAACTGCTTCCTGTCGGCGGTCAGCTGTCCACTCGGAACTCTGAGGATCGCGCGATTGCGAGCCACTGACAGGCAAGCCATGCGGCGATACTTCTGTCGCACTTTCCAATGCAGGCATAAAAGAGTCCCGTGGAGCCGATTTCCTACTATTGGGGTTGGAGCCATCCGTGTTTGAACCACGGAAGGGATCGTCGCTAGGAAATGCATCACTCACAAAAGAGCCTTTGAACTCGATAGATATTCCGGAGAGCGCGGTGTTTTTGGCAGAAAAAGTCCTGAAACAAGGCACGGAATCCGCCGCATTTACCTGACTCTACCCGCCACTCGGGCTACGATACGGGTCAACATATACGGAAAAACCCAGCTTTGCTTGACTCAACTTGTTGCTCAAGAATGGCCGAGATCCAGCAAATCCCATCGCTGCCGGCAAGAGACCAATGAAGCTGTTCGTCCACTTTGCTTCAATATCGTCGGAGTTTTTGAAGGATGCTGCTAAAGCCAAACACTCGCTTCCCCAACCTCAAGTGGGATCCCAGGCACAGTCCACGTGAGCGAAGGCGTGGGGTTTCCTCTCTCCTTGCGACAGCTCTCGTTGTTCTAGGTGTTTTTACAGGCCAAGCCTGCCTGGCTGATAATCCGCCGACGATGACTCATGGTCCGATGCTGGGGCATCCCGACGCGACCACGATGCGTGTCTGGGCCAGGACCTCGGAACCAACTGCCTTTGAAGTCCGTTACGGCAGCGATGCTCTCAAGCTCGATCAAGTTGCTTCCACCAATCCAACCGCTTTGGCCGATGACTGCACGGGCTCGGTAACAATCAAGGGGCTCACGCCGGACACGCGTTACTTCTACCAAGTCTTCATCTCGGACTTCCCACAAGGTAAAGTCAACTCCTTCAAAACACTTCCAAGTCAGGGGTTGCTTGCCGAACCAAAGTACAACCCATCCGGCTTGTTCAATTTCAAGTTTGAGATTGGTTGCTGTGCAAATCAAAATCCGATGCACGGAATTGGTCATTCCTTGCCTCTTTATCAAACGATGAATCGCAAGTTGGCTGGCGAAGTCGACTTCCATATCATGAATGGCGACTGGCTATACGAAGAGCTTCGCGACACACCACCGAGTACATGGATTGCACAGAATCAGCTTCAGCCTGGAGAGGTTCCAGTTGAAGTAACGTCCATGCCAAGCATCGTCGGAGTCTGGGAAAACTACAAGCTCTACATGTCACGCGGAGTTCCGCTCATGGAGTGGCATCAGAATACGCCGAGCTGTTTCCTGTTCGATGATCACGAGCTGGTCAACGACATTTGGGGAGCAGGCAGTGCTGGGCGCCGCCACCGGAGAACAGTGTTCCGAGACATTGGCACAAGAGCTTGGTATGACTATCTCGGTTGGGCCAATCCCATTGAGCACTCGGGCAAAATGCATTTCGGCGTGGCCGAATTCACTCAGGGAAGCGACCTACTAAAAGATCCCAAGGCCGACTTTAGGAAGCTCAGCCTAGACGAGCTGTCGAACTTGCATGTGCACTGGGGGACTCAGACTGCAGGTGTCAACGACATTAAGTATGATGACGACAGTGGCGATCCCAACGCGCGAGTTTACGATATCGTTGAAGTTGTCGATACGCACACTCTACGGCTTCACATGCCAGCTGCCGCAACCAAGAAGTCAGCCTATTCGATCGGTCGCTACAACTTTGGCAAGCTCAGTGTTGCCAACTGCGACATCTTTCTGCTCGACACTCGTAGCCACCGGCAAATGCATGACATTCGTCAACCTAACAAACCAGGGCTGTCAATGTTGGGCGAAAAGCAGCGCGATTGGTTGATGCGTTCGATGAAGGAAAGCGATGCTGAATTTTACTTCGTGGTTTCAAGCGTTCCCATGTTCATCCCGCACAGCGGCGCGGGTGGATTTGAATTCGACGAATCCAACAAAGAGGAGGCTTGGGTTGCGTTTCTAGATGAACGTGAAAAGTTAGTCGAGTTCTGGGATGGATTGGGCAAGCCAGTGATGGTAATGACAGGCGACTTGCACAATAGTTTTGCGATCAAGATTACGGAT